>NZ_CALIII010000468.1 GCF_938018145.1 uncultured Campylobacter sp. | reverse complement strand
GCTATTTGCAGATCTTTAAACGTTTGCTTTAGTTGACTAAGAGCTGGATTTGAAGTGTCGGCGTTTAGCTGCGCTACATAGTTACCTTTGCCTATTTGATTTACGAAGACATTTGCCTCTTTGATAAAGCTGTTTTGCTCGGCAAAATTTGCCTCGATTTGCTTGATGTTTTCGTTTATTAGCGCGCTCATCTGGCCTATCTCGTCGCTTCCGCCGCGATTTAGTAGCTTGGCTTTGTCTGTTTTATTGTTTAAAAAGTCGAAAAATTGCACGAGTCCGTTTTTGGTCTGGTCGATACCAGAGATCAAATTCCTACCTATAAATGTCGATACCAGTAATACAAGTACGATACAAACTGCTATAACAACGACGCTAACGACCATCTGAGTATTCGCGTCATCTTTAACGATGGCGGCATCCTCTTTCATGTTGGCTAGTAGCTTAAGCTCAAGCTCTCTCATGGCGTCTATAGAGATAGTTATCTTTGAAAACCATTTTGGCGCTTCGTAAGATACGTTTTCAGTAGCGACCACGTCTTTGATGATATTTATCGCATCGCTAAAGTCCGTCTTTTTTCTCGCGATATAATCAAATTCCGCGCTATATTCTTTCGGGTTATAGTCGTCAAAATCCTGCATAAATTTATTGATTACGCTATTTAGGGCGACTACTTTGTTGTACTCCTCTTTACTTATGCTTTTTTTTGTAAAAACGCCGTTTAAAGCCGCTCGCAAGATACCAAAAGACTCCTTTATCTCGCCTACGATAATGATGCGCTTTAGATCGTCTACGAGGCTAGGCTCGAGTTTGTCGCTATAACCGTTTATCGCGATAACCTCTTTTCTTAAAATATTCGTTATACGGCCGATTGGATTATCGCTGCCTTTTTGATCGACCTCGGAGCGGATTTTAGCTAGCTCGGGAGCTATTTCGCTTTTTTCGGCTAGCTTTTCAAGCACTGCGTCTACATTTTTTCGCTGCGCCAGTAGCTTAGCGTTATCTCCGCCCGCTAGTACTCCCGAGCTAAATCCTCGTTCCTTTTGTAGCTCGTGAATGAAGCTGTTTTGATTCGTGATCGTATCCACGATTTGCTCGCTATACTCGGCTTTTGCGCGAGTTTTTGCGATACTGTTTAGCATATAGACGCTCATTATGCCAAGCCCTAAAAGACCGACGATAGCTATCGTCATGATCTTAAATTTGATACCCAGATTGTTCATTTTTCCTCCTTTTTTACGCTACCTTGCGCTTTTTTCTTGTACTAGCTTAATCAAATATTTCGCGTTTTCTACGGGAACGTCCGGCAAAATACCGTGTCCGAGATTAAAGATATGCGGCGCGTTTTTCATCGTCTGCAAAATTCGTTCCACACCCGCGTCGATCGCCTCTTTGCTATAAAGGCGCGTAGGCTCCATATTTCCTTGAAGGACGTATTTCGGGCTTAGTTTTGCTTTGGCAAGCTCGATCGGCGTACTCCAATCCACTCCAAAAATATCGAAATTTCCTGAAATTTTATCCAGATATCCGCTTATGCCTTTTGGAAAAACGATAACCGGAATTTGCGGAAATTCGGCCTTAAGCGCATCCACTATATCCATGATATACTTCCAACCGAACTCAAAATACGCCTCATCCTCCAGCGCGGCCGCCCAGCTATCAAAAATTTGCACCGCATTTACGCCGGCTTTTATCTGCTCTTTCATGTAGCCTATAAGCGCGGCCGTAACCTTGGCTAAAATTTGATGCATAAACTCGGGATTTGAGTACAAAAGCTTCTTGCTAACCGTATAGGTTTTTGTCCCGCCGCCCTCAATCATGTACGTAGCTATCGTCCACGGCGCCCCGCAAAAGCCGATGAGTGCCTTATCCTGCGCCAAATTTTCGCGCGTTAGCTTGATCGTATCGTATACGTAGTCTAAATTTTTAATTGATTTTTGAACATCCAGCCTATCTAGATCCTCTCTCGTCTTGATCGGATCGCTAAATACAGGACCCTCGCCTTGGACGAATTTAAGATCCATGCCCATCTCAAGCGGCACGACGAGGATATCGCTAAAAAGTATCGCCGCATCGACGCCTAAAATTTCAACCGGCTGGATCGTGACCTCGCTAGCTTTTTTATAATCTTTACAAAGCGATAAAAAATCTCCCGCCGCAGAGCGAACTCGCATATACTCGGGTAGATACCGACCCGCCTGCCGCATCATCCAAACAGGCGTATAGGGTGTCGGTTCTTTTAAACAAGCGTCGATGAAAATCATATATTTCCTTTAAATTTTTAGCGATTTTATCTAAATATTTATTAAATTCTAATCCGCCCACTTACTTTCGTCTAATTTTTTTTCATTTTTGGCCACAACTAGCGCGCCCAGCATATCTCCCGTCACGTTCATCGACGTGCGCCCCATGTCAAGGATCGCGTCGATGCCCAAAATCAGCGCATACGCCGCGGCTACAGCGCTTCCGCCCTCGACTTTTAGACCGACTGATTCAAGCACCATCAAAAGCATTATCGCGCCCGCTCCAGGCACTCCGGCAGTTCCCACGGCAGCCAGGACGGCCGTTAGTATTATGGTCATTTTAGCCCCCGAGTCAAGCTCCACGCCCACGGCGTTAGCGATAAACATCGCGCAGATACCTAGATATATGATCGTGCCGTTCATATTTACGGTGGCGCCCACGGGAAGCGCAAAGCCGTAAATTTGCTTTGGGATACCCATATCTTCTTCGGCCGTTTTCATCGAGATAGGCAGCGTCCCACCCGAGCTTCTGGTTACAAAAGCCGTTAGCATAGGCGATCGAACTTTTTTTAGAAATTTAAACGGATTGATTTTAACGATCAAGCAAATCAAGAAATAAACGACGAAAATTTGAGCCGCAAAGCCGATATACGCGCTAACCGTGACGCCAAGCAGCGGCCCGAAAGCCTTTACGCCTTGCTGCGAAAATACGATAAATATAAGAGCGAAAACGCCAAACGGCGCGTACTCCATGATCCATCTTATGACGTAAAACATGATGTGGTTGATCCCGTCAAATACGTCGTAGATCAAATTTCCCAGCCTACTAAGCCTCTCGTCTTTACTATCCTTTAAAAACGAAAGCGCGACGCCGAAAAATAGGCTAAAAGTTATGATTTGTAAAATTTCGCCCTTTGCAATAGCTTCAAAAGGGTTGGTTGGAAATAAATTTACGAGTATCGACGACATACTAGGCGCATTTGCAGCCTTGCCTGCTACGTCGCCGCTGCCGGTTATATGTAGCCCTGCTCCCGGCTCCAAGATAAGTCCGACCGCAAGCCCGACTATGATGGCAAAAAACGACGTCAATATGTAAAAAATCAGCACCTTTGCCCCTACTCTGCCAAGATCGGAAGGCGAGATGGAGCTACAGCCCACGATGAGCGAAGCCATAACGATAGGCACGATGATCATCTTAAGAAGTCTTATAAACACGTCGCCAAAAGGCTTTAGGATAACTATCGCGTCCTTTGCGTCTTGAAAAATGATGCCGCAAACGGCGCCCAAAATAAGTCCGGCTAAAATTTTTAGAAGCAAATTCGCCTCGAAATATTTTTGAACTATTCCGCGTTTAGCGTTTGGTTGCACGAAATCTCCTTTAAATTTAATCCGTGAATTATAAGTAAATTTTTCTTAAACTACAAACACTTCTGTTTTTTGAATTACGGATTAAATTTAAAGCGAGAAAAAATTAAAAGGCGCAAATTTTAGCTTTTAGCCGCCAGTTCGTCTAGCAAATTTTGCAAATTTACGCCCGCCAAGCTATCAAACATCGCTTGCTGCGCGGAGGCAAATTTAGGCGTCAAAAGCGCCTCGATCCTGCCTCCTAGCGGACAAGGCGGCGGCGAGTTTTTGTGGATTTTAAAGATGTCGTTTTCGCCCTCGTTTACCGCCGAAAATATATCAAAAAGCGTGATCTGCTCAGGCTTCTTAGCTAGGCTCGCCCCGCCCGTGCCCGCACTCACGTTTATCAAATTTGCCGATTTTAAAAGCCTGATTATATTTCGCACGATGACGGGATTTGTGCCGATCGTGCCGGCCAAAAACTCGCTCGTGTTTTTCTCGTCCTTAAAAAACTCGCAGCTAAGCAATATATGTATAGCGATGGAAAATTTTTGTCCTATTTGCATAACCGGCCTTGATTTAAATTTAAAAACCGCACGTTAGTTTCGTGCGGCGTTATTTTAGCTAAATTACGCAAAATTTTAAGCTCACGCTCTCTCGCCGACGGCGGTAAAGCGCTTTTGCACGAAAGCGCCGTTTTTTAGCTCGTCTATGACCGCGAGCGCGAGGTCTGCGTAGCTGATGTAGCTCTCGTTTTTGGAGTTTAGGATGAGATTATCGCCGCCAAGGACGTATTTGCCCGTGCGAGCGCCCTGATCGTCGTATTCGCCGGCCGGGCTTACGTAAGTCCAAAGCACATCGGTTCTGCCTTTTAGCTCGAAAAACGACTCCGCCGTAGCCTTTGCGACGCCCATATACTCAGGCGGGAAGTCAGGCGTATCCATAGCCATAGTGCCTTTATCGTCCACGTATAGCGTACCCGCGCCGCCGATGACGAGCAGTCTCGTTTTCGTACCGCTAAGCGCGTCTGCGAGGTATTTTGCTACCTTTTTATGAAGGGGGAACGTTTCGGGCGTCCATGCCGCAAATGC
>NZ_CALIII010000467.1 GCF_938018145.1 uncultured Campylobacter sp. | reverse complement strand
CACGGTAATTTCATCCTTTGCGCATTATCGAATTTAACGGCGAACAAGGTTAAAATATATTAGCCTTAGCCTAAAATTACCGCAATTTAACTCAATCTTCTATCTCAAAGTAGTAAGAAATAGGTAAAATTCGGCCCTTTTTGTCGATAAACACGTGTTTGTAGTCTATGCTAGCGGCCGTCGCGTTGCGCTCAAAAACAAATATATTGTCAAATGTCGGTTCTATGGCGACTTTGCCGTCTATGCCTAGGCAACCGCTTTTTCTATTTACCCTGAAATTTAACATTCCGCCGTAAAACTTGTCAAATATATAGTCGAATTTTTGCGGCTCAAGGATAAATTTACCGCTTTTATCTATAACGCCCCACAGCTCGCCGACCCTCACTACGGCGCGTTCTTCTTTAAAGTTATTTACTTCGTCAAAACGCGGCTCTATCGCGAAATTTCCGCTTTTGTCTATAAAGCCCCATTTGCCGCCCGATTTTACGGCCGCTAGCCCTTCGCTAAAGAGCAACGCTAATTCAAATTTAGGCTCTATAATGATGTTTGCATCCTTATCCGTAAAACCGTAAAGTCCGTTAAATTTTAGGGTCGCTAAACCTTCCATAAAAGTTACCGGGCGGCCCAAATTTAGCTTTGAAACGGTAGCGCCGCTTTTGTCTATCACATTCCATTTGTCGCCGATACGCACCGAAGCTAGCCCCTCGGAAAAATACCTTGCCTCGTCGTAGTGCGGAGGAATGATAGTTTTGCCGTTTTTATCCACGTAGCCGTATTTCATCCTGCCGTGTTTCATCTCGCCCACGAGCATCGCGCCGTCTCTAAAAGCTATACCTGTATAGTCAAATTTGGGTTCTACTACGACCCTGCCTGTTTTATCTATGAAGCCGAATTTACCGTTTTTGACAATACTTGCTAGTCCCTCGGTAAAGCTGGTGTTAAAGCCCGTGCCAGGCGCCAAACGCACGACAAGTCTACCATTTTCGTCCATAAAAAAGGCCTGTTCGCCTATAAAAACCACGCAAAGACCGTCGGAAAAGGTTCCCGTGACCATAAAATTTTTACCTACGGCTTTTATGTTGCCGTCTTTATCCACGGCATTGCCGTCCGCAAAAACTAGCCCATAGTCCGCTAGCTCACCCTGCCCGATTATCTTAGCTTCAAGACCGAGCAAGCCTAAAAGCAGCATCGCTAAAATTTTTTTCATTTTTGCCTTTTTTTGTAAATTTGGGGCTAATTTATCCCGCCCAGCAGCTCTTGCGTTTGCTCGAAGCTAAAGCCCTCTTCGGCGTCTTGTTTTAGGAAGTTATCTATAAATTCTTTTTTCGAGATCGCGAGGTCTAGCTCTTTGTCGCTGCCCTTTTGATACGCGCCGATGCGTAGAAGGACCTCGTTTTCTTTTAGAAGCGAGTAGAGGCGCTTTAGCTTGGCGGCGTTTGCTCTGTGCTCTTTGGTCGCGATGTCGCTCATCACGCGCGAGGCGGAGTTTAGGATGTTTATAGGCGGGTAGATGCCAAAGTCCGTCATCTCGCGGCTAAGCACGATGTGGCCGTCTAGGATCGAGCGACTCTGGTCGGCTATCGGATCGCTCATGTCGTCGCCGTCGACTAGCACGGTAAAAAAGGCCGTTATGCTGCCCTTGCCTTCCTCTTTGCCCGCGCGCTCCATCAGTTGAGGCAGCAGGGTGAGCACGGACGGAGGGTAGCCCTTAGACGTCGGCGGCTCGCCCAGCGCCAGCCCGATCTCTCGCTGCGCCATGGCAAACCTGGTCACGCTATCCATGATGAAAAGCACGTCTTTGCCTTGGTTTTTGAAGTATTCTGCCACGCTCATCGCGCAAAAGGCGCCGTATTTTCGCATCAGCGGGCTATCGTCGCTGGTGGCTACGATGACGACGGTGCCGCTTAGATCGCCGCGTAAATTTTTCTCGATAAACTCCGGCACCTCGCGGCCGCGCTCGCCGATGAGGGCGACTACCTTGATCGGAGCTTGCGAGTTTTTTACGATCATGCCCATGAGCGTACTTTTACCTACGCCAGAGCCCGCGAAAATGCCAAGTTTTTGGCCTTTGCCGCAGGTTAGCAGTCCGTCTATGCTTTTAACCCCGACGCTAAAAATTTCATCTATCAGCCCGCGCTTCATCGCATCGATCGGAGTGCGCATTATCGGGGCATACTCCGCGGCGGCGATCGCGCCTTTGCCGTCTTTTGGATTCATAAAAGGATCCACTACGCGCCCCAAAAGAGCGTCTCCGACGGGGATTTTCATACCTTGGTCGCTTTGATAGACGAAGTCGCCGATTTTGTAGCCTTCTACAAAGCCAAAGGGCGAGATGAGCGCGGTATTTTGCCGCACTTCGGTTACCATCGCTAGTCCGCTTTTGCTTTTGTCTTTAGCGCAAATTTGCACGATGTCGCCGATGCTGGGGCGCAGACCCGAAATCTCTATCGTAGTAGCCGAAATTCGCTCGATCACGCCAAAGACGCTAGAGAGAGATAAATTTGCGCCCAGTTTTGATTTTAAGCTATCTAAACCCACTAAAATCTCACTTCTTTGTGCGAATTTATAAGGGAGAAAAACTCGCGTCTAGTCTCGCTGCTACTTAAAAAACATCCTCGCAGCGCCGACGTGGTCGTGGTCGAGTTGATCTTGCCCACGCCTCGCATCTCCACGCACATATGGCGCGCCTCGATGACGACGCCAACGCCTTTTGGTTTGATGACGTCCTGCACGGCTTCGGCGATTTGCTCGGTGAGCTGCTCTTGGATCTGCAGGCGGCGGGCGAAGATATTTACCATGCGCGGGATTTTGCTAAGGCCCACGACCTTGTGATTTGGGATGTAGGCCACGTGCACGCGCCCGAAAAACGGCAACAAATGATGCTCGCAAAGGCTGTAAAATTCGATATCGCGCACGAGCACCATTTCGTTATTTGAGCTATCAAACAGCGCGTCGTTTAGCACGACTTTGGGGTCTTGAAAGTAGCCGCTCGTTAAAAACTCATAAGCCTTAAAAACGCGCTCTGGAGTTTTAACCAGCCCCTCTCTGTTCGGGTCTTCGCCGACTAAATTTAGCATCTGCTCGACGCAGCTTTCAAACTTTTCTTTTTTTAAATTCTCATTTTTTAAATTTTCTTGCATTTGCGTTCCTGATTAATTTTGCTATTTAAATTTTGATAAATGATTTTACTTAAATTCGCCTTTCGCGCGCTTAAATTTATACTATGAATAAGGAAAATTTTGCTACACTCTAGGAAATTTTTATTTTTTAAAGGAATTTAATGCAAATCAAAACCAAGGCGATCGACGCCGTAAATGCTTCGCTAAGTGCGAAAATACCGAGCGCGGACGTAAAATCCAAACTCGAAAACGCTGCTAAAAAAGCTGCGAAAAATATGAAAATAGACGGATTTAGAGCGGGCAAAGTGCCTGTGAACGTAGTGCTAAAACGTTACGAAAAAGAACTAACCGCCGATGCCGAGCAAGACGCGCTAAAAGACGCGATCGACGCAGGTCTAAAAGAGCTAAATAGAAAATTTGAAGAGGTTATCGGCGAGCCGATCGTGACTAAATTTGACAGAGGCGAGAACGAGATCGACGCAGAGATCGAAATCTCGTTTAAACCCGTCATAAACATCGACGGCTACGAGGAGCTGATAGAGAGCGTCAGCGCGCCGCGCGTAACGAAAAAAGAGATCGACGAGAGAAAAAACGAAATTTTAAAAATGATGGCTCCGCTAGAAAAAGTGGAAAAAGAGGCGCTTGAAAAGGGCGATTTTGCTAAATTTGACTTCGAGGGCTTCGTGGACGGCGAGGCATTTGAGGGCGGCAAAGCCGAAAACTACCTGCTAGAAATCGGTTCAGGTCAGTTTATACCTGGCTTTGAGGACGGTATGATCGGGCTAAAAGTCGGTGAAGAGCGCGACGTGAAGGTTAAATTTCCGGCCGAGTACGGCGCTGCGCACCTTGCGGGCAAAGACGCGACGTTTAAAGTAAAACTACACGAAATCCAAGGCAAAAAAGTGCCTGAAGAGATCGACGAAGAGACGCTAAAACGCATCATGCCGGGCGAGGAAAAGGTAAGCGTCGAGCTGTTTGAAGAAAGACTAAAAGAGCAGATCAAAGCCGAGAAGCACGCTAAAAACGTAAACGAGGAGCTAAAGCCTAAATTTGCCGACGCGATCGTGGCTAAATTTAACTTCGACGTGCCGAAAAACATCGTAGAGCAAGAGATGGATATGCAGTTCCGCGGCGCTTGGAGCAGCTTTACGCCTGAGCAGATGGCTAAATTTAGAGAGGATAAAGACGCTCTAACTAAACAGCGCGAGACCTACCGCGACGACGCCGTAAAAAGCGTGAAGCTAACGTTTATAATAGACGAGCTAGCGCGCCGCAGAGATATCAAAGTAAGCGATCAAGAGCTGATCCAAGCGGTGTATTTTGAGGCGTATCGCTCGGGCGTAGATCCGAAACAGCACCTTGAAAACTATAAAAATCAAGGAATTTTACCTGCGATCAAAATGTCGATGATCGAGGAGAAGCTATTTAACGAGATGTTTGCGCTAAAGAGCGATAAGAAAGAGAAAAAGGCGGAGTAATGAGCTACTACATCCCCTACGTCATCGAGCGCACGAGCAAGGGCGAGAGAAGCTACGACATCTACTCGCGCCTGCTAAAAGACCGCATAATAATGCTTAGCGGCGAGATCGAGGACGGCATGGCGTCTGCGATCGTGGCTCAGATGCTGTTTTTAGAGGCTGAAGATCCGGATAAGGACATATATCTATATATAAACAGTCCTGGCGGCGTGATAACGAGCGGATTTAGCATTTACGATACGATGAACTACATCAAGCCCGACGTCTGCACGATCTGCATAGGTCAGGCGGCGTCTATGGGCGCGTTTTTGCTTAGCTGCGGCGCGCAGGGCAAGCGTTATGCGCTGCCAAATTCACGCATTATGATCCACCAGCCTTTAGGCGGCGCGCGCGGACAGGCGACGGATATAGAGATCCAGGCGAAGGAAATCTTGCGTATGAAAGAAATTTTAAACGCGATCCTAGCTAAAAATACGGGTCAAAAACTAGCTAAAATCCAAAAAGATACCGACAGGGACTTTTTCATGAGCTCTGCCGAAGCCAAAGAGTACGGGCTTATAGATAAAGTTTTGGAGAAAAGCTTTAAGTAAAGAGTAAAATTTGATAAAGTTAGACAACAAAAAAAGCGAAAACGTAGCGGCAAATAACGCGTCTACTCAAAAAGTAGGCGCAGCAGCCAAAAAGGACGAGTTTAACATCTACGGTTTTTCCGAAACCATCATCAAAGAACTAAGCGAGGAGAACATCCCCTCGATACCGAAAAACTATACCGCTTTTTTTGAAAAGATGCTTGAAAATCAGCCTGATGAATTTAAGAAAAAGGTCGGCGAGATCATAAAGATCGAAGAAGAGATCAGTAGGCTCGAAGACGATAGGCAAATAAACATCGAGCGCGAGGTAAAAAATAGCTTCATGCAGATAAAAAGCATGTTGCAAGCCGTAGGACTCATTTATAAAAATTTGACTATCTTAAGAACCATAATAAAAAAACGCTCGAGCATCCTTGAACCAAACATCAGCCTGCTAAGCTTGCAAAATATGTTTAACGCCTTTAACGAAGACCTAAATAGGCTAAATTCACTGATGGGTAAGCATATCGAAGTGATAAAAACGAGCTACGAAGAGGTTAGTAAGGTCTTTAAGGTCGTAGAAGAACAGTCTATCTATGATCCTAAATTTGACATCTACAACAGAAAGTTTTTCCTAAAAACGCTCGAAACCGAAGTCGGAAATATCGAAAAATACAGCTACGAATCATCCGTTATGCTCATAAAACCAAAAGAAGCAGCCTTAAAAGATATCGGCTCAAAAGGTAGACTAGCGCTTCTAAAAAATATTTCTAGAATGTTGCTACGCACATCAAAACGAAGCGATATCTTGGCGCACTACGGCGGCGGATGCTTTGCTATGCTGATGAGGCACACCGATATGGTCGGCGCGCAAAAGGCCTGCGAACGTATCACCGAGATGTTTTACGAGACCTCGTTTATACTAAAGGGCGAAAAATTCGAGTTTGACATGGAGGTCGTTGCCTGCAACCTAAGAACCGATAAAACAGTCGCCGAGCTACTATCTGCGGCGCTCGATACTCTCGTAAAAACAGGCAGAGACGGTAAGCGCTACGAGATTTTAGACGAGAAGGCGGCTAAATGATACTAGAAATCCTAACCTATCCGAACAAAAAACTCTTCGTCAAATCACTTGAAGTTAAAGTTTTTGGCGACGAGTTACATAAATTTTTAGACGACATGTATGAGACCATGATCGCTAAAAACGGTATCGGACTAGCCGCCATCCAAACTG
>NZ_CALIII010000466.1 GCF_938018145.1 uncultured Campylobacter sp. | reverse complement strand
CGTTAGGGATCTAAAAAAACTCGGCATAGGCGTGCTCATCACCGACCACAACGTCCGCGAGACGCTAGCTATCTGCGACCGCGCCTACGTGATCAAGGACGGTAGCCTGCTAGCTAGCGGCAGCGCGAACGAAGTCGCGAACAACAAACTCGTGCGCACCCACTATCTGGGCGAAGAGTTTAAATTTGTAGAATAATGCTAAAGCAAACTCAAGCTCCCAAAAATAAGCTCTCGCACACGTTAAGGTCGTGGCTGCCGATACTAAGCAGCAGCGTCGAGGAGCTAAAGGAGACGCTTGAGCCGTTTTTAGCGGATAATCCGTTTGCAAGCGTGCAGCAGCGAAATTTGAGCGAGCTACCCAGCGCTGCGCCGTCTAAAAAAGACAAAAACTTCTTCAAAGAAATATCAAAAAACAGCGTAACCGACAATATCGAAAGCTTTAGCGTGGCTAAAACGGGGCTTTACGACAAGCTAATCGAGCAGATAGATAAGCCCCTTTTTCCGACCGAAAAATCCCAAAAAATCGCGATGAAAATCATCGAGTGCATAAACGAGGAGGGCTACTACGAGCCTGAAACGTTTGACGAATTTAGCGAGGCGGAGATCGAGTCGGTGCGCAAGCGGTTTGCCTACCTCGAGCCCGCAGGCATCGGCGCAAAGGACTACAAAGAGAGCTTTTTGTTTCAGCTTGAGGAGCTAAATTTGGACGAGAAGCTCTTTGAAAGCGCTAAAAAGCTTGCGTTAAATTTCGAAAATCTCTCCCAAATGCGCAAAATCCCGCTCTATAACGAAGCTCTCGCCGTCATCAAGAGGCTAAAAAATCCGCCCGCGATCGAGTATATGAGCGAGGCTGCGGCGATCATCCCGGATATCGTCATCGACACGAGCTCGGGCGGTATCGAGGTGCGCATCAACGACGACTTTTATCCCGAGATCGTCATCGACGTCGAGGGGCTGGACGAAAAAGAGAGCTTCGTCGCCTCGCGCGTAAAAGAGGCAAAAGACCTTATAGACGCGCTTGATATGCGAAAAGCTACGCTGCGAAAGATCGCCCTAATGCTGGTGGAGTATCAGTATGATTACTTTTTTGGCGGCGACATCAAGCCTATGCGCCTAAAGGACATCGCCGAGGATCTGGGGCGAAACCCGTCGACCATCTCGCGCGGCATCTCAAACAAATACCTCGAATGCTCGCGCGGACTGGTGCCCATAAAGAGCTTTTTCTCCGCCGCGATCGACGAGGACGTCTCAAATAAGGCTATCAAAGACTTCGTAGCAAATCTCGTTCGCAACGAAAATCCCGCCAAGCCGCTTAGCGATCTAAAAATTTTGGAGTTTATCAAGAAGGAATTTAACGTCGAGGTCGTCCGCCGCACGATAACCAAATACCGCCTCGCGCTAAATATCGGCAGCTCCAGCGAGCGCAAAAAGACCTATCTGCTGCAATCTGGTAAGTAAAATTTGCCGCTTGGAGCGGGGCAAATTTGCCGAGCACGACGCAAATTTGAGCGTAAATTTTAAATTTAAGCTGGGGGTTTGGCAGGGCTCGCATCGTATTTCTCTTGATTTTTAAGTCTCGAAAATTTAAAATATCCATATGAAGCGCATATTTTTTATTCTTTTTGTCCTATTTTTAGGCATTGCGAGTACTTATTTGATTGAGGGTATCGCCCCCGACATGGACAACATCATGGGCGGTTTATTTTTCGGTTTGATTTTGGCTATACCGATTTTTTGGTTATTTCGCTGTTTAAGGCTTATTCCTTGCAATCAAAATATTAAAATAACGCCTATAGATATATTTTTCGACGATAGTAACGGCGATAGTTACTTTTACGTTTTTAATCTTATTATTTCTTTGATTTTGATGTTATTTATAGGCCCTTATGCATTAATTATGGCTATAGTTTGCGTGATTTTTCAGGACACTATTAAACGGTTACTAAATTATATTTTTTATGCTA
>NZ_CALIII010000465.1 GCF_938018145.1 uncultured Campylobacter sp. | reverse complement strand
TTTGCGGATTTTGATTTTCTCGCTCGCTCGCCGTCAAATTTGCGCTACCGTCCGCGTCAAATTTATCGTTCAAATTTACCGCGCCGTTTTTAAAAATTTGAATTTCTTGCGTTACCGGACCGAAATTTTGCGACGAAAAGCTAAAATCTCGCTCGCCCAGGTCCTCAAATTTGCCCGTCAAATTTCCCGCGCCAAACGCAGCCGCGTGCTTTGCGATGGCCTCCACCGCGGCGCTTGCCATCACGGCGTCGCCCAGCCAGGTCGGCAGCTCAATCAAGATTCGCACGTATGATCTCCAGCGTCGCGTTCGCGTTTTTTTCGATGCTAAACTCGCTAGCAAGCGCCAAATTTCGCTCTTGCAGCATTGCTAGCCGCTCGTCGTCGTTTAGGATTTCATCAATCAGAGCGCAGATGTCGTAGTCTTGCGGCGAGCTCATTACAAACTCCTCAGGTAGTATCTCTGCAGCGCCGTTTTGAGCGGTCGTGATAGCGACGCAGCCGTAGCTAAGCGCCTCCAAAACGACGTTTGAAAAGGGCTCGTACGCCGTCGGAAACAAAAACAGCTCGCTGCCTTCGTAAAATCTCGCCGCGCTTTTTTGCGCGCCCGTAAATACGGCGTTTAGGCCTAGTTCCTTGGCTAGATTTTTGTAGCGGGCGGCGTTTTTGTCGCGGCCGACGATTAGGCAGTTTACGCGGGTTTTTAGGCGAGCCGCGATGCGTAAAAACTCCTCCGCGCCCTTGCGTTTAAAGCCGCTTCCCACAAATAGCAACGTCGGGAGGTGAAAATCAAGCCCAAACTCCTCGCAAAGAGCGAGCTTTGCCGAGCCTTTTTGCACGCGAGTAGGCAAATTTACGCCGTTATAGACGACTGCGATCTTTTCCTCGGCGATGCCGTAGGTATCACAAATTTGACGCTTTATGAAATTTGAGTTGGCGATGATTTTTTTAGCATTTTTAAAAGTGCGCTTTTCAAGGTAGGGAATGACGAAATTTAGGGGGTTTGTGAACCAAAAAGGCTTGGTTTTCATATAGACTTTGTGCACGCCGTCGCCCGCGCGGTAGATGTCGGCGCAGGTGATGCGCTCAAGGCTAAAATAAATCTCGTCCGCGCCCTTTTGCCGCTTGGCTTGCGAGTTAAAACGCAGGGCTTTGATCCACGAGCTTAGCTTTTTGCTACCGTTAAATCCGCGCGTCTCGCACGCAACGCCCGAGTCTTTTAGAGCTTTAACGAGCCGCGATAGATATCTCTGCGCCCCGCCGATAGCGTCCAGATCGAGCCTTAAAAATACTATTTTTTTCATGTTCGCCTTTTAAAATTTAGCGGTATTTTATAAGTTTTTTGATGAATTTTAGGTTATGCCTGGCGGGCAAGGGATGAGGGCGTAAATAAGTATAAGCGTAAAATAGGTATAATCGCGCAAAAAAAGGAAAATCGTGAAAATTTTGCTCGTTAGAAACGATAACATCGGCGATCTCATCTGCACGACGCCAGCGATAGAGGCGCTGCGAAAGGCTCATCCGCGCACGCAGATCGACATCGTAGCAAACAGCCTAAACGTATGCGTCGTTCGCGGCAATCCCTTTTTAAATAAAATATATATCTACACTAAACCAAAGCACGTAAAAGGGCTGGCAGCAAAAGTACGGGCGTTTTGGGGAAAATGTAAAATTTTGCTTCAAATTCGCCGCGAAAAATACGATGCGACCGTGATTTTTAGGAGTGCTTATTCGCCATCGGCCGCGATATTTTCCAGAGCCGCCGGAGCTAAAACGACGATAGGAGCAGCAAAGCAAAATGAGGGCCGTTCATTAATGACTCATAAACTAAACTTTAATCCGCCGCCTCACGAGGTGCTGCTTTGCTGTGAGCTAGTAGCGCCGCTGGGAGCGAAATTTGACGGAGAAAAAACGCTTTACGTACCGAGCTTTAAAAGCGAGAAATTTAAGGATTTCGTATTTTTTCACGTCTCATCAAGGGTGGAGCAAAACCGTATGGACGAGGCTAAAATTTTACGGATTTTGGCGTTTTTAAAGCAAAATTTCGGACGCGTCGCCGTTAGCGCGGAGGACGTAAAATTTGGCGAAAAAGTAGCGCAAGAAGCGGGCGTAGAGTTTGCTGCAACTAAAAATTTAGACGAGCTAGCCGGCTATATCTGGGCGGCTAAATTTGTCCTCACGCTTGACGGCGGAGTGGCGCACCTAGCTCCGGCGCTTGGCGTAAAAACGGTGCTGGTGCTTGGCAAAACGGACGCCGCTCGCTGGGCTCCCATTTACGGCGGAGCGGAGTGTACCGTGCTGCAAAGCGCTAGCAAAAGGGCGCAGGACGTAGCGGACGAGGAAATCTACGAGGCGGTCAAAAATATATGAAAAAAACTGACAAAATCAATATCCTAGAGCTTGAAAGCTCACTGGGTTTCGGCGGTCAGGAGCACCGCACGCAGCGCGTCATAAACGGGCTAAATAAGGATAAATTTAAGGTATTTTACGCGCTAAATCCAGGCTCAAAAAGCTTTGAAAAGCCGATTGATTGCGAGTTTGTAGGATTTAACCTAAGCAAGGTTTATAATATTTTTGAAATTTTTAAAATTTGCCGTTTCGTGCGCGAAAAAAATATCTCTATCATCGCCACGCACTCGGGCAAGGACGGCAACATCGGCGCGATCGTCGCAAAGCTAACGGGCGCCAAAGTCGTGCGCACTAGACACCTGCAAACGCCGATCAGATCGGCGTTTAGCTACAACGTAAACGATAAAATCGTAGCCGTCTCAAACGCCGTAAAAGCCCAGCTCGTCTCGCAAGGCGTGCGGGGAAATTTGATAGACGTTATCTATACCGGCGTGGATACGGCGCGGTTTAATCCAAATTTCACCAAAGATATAAAAGCGGAGCTAAATTTGAGCTCAGATTGTGTTGTAGTGGGTATCATAGCGGTCTTGCGCGCA
>NZ_CALIII010000464.1 GCF_938018145.1 uncultured Campylobacter sp. | reverse complement strand
TCGAGATATCTTTTAGCAGAGCAGAGCCCGCGGACTGTTTGACGACCTTTGGCACCGGGCAGCCGCAGTTTAGATCGATACCGTCGATGCCCTCGATACCGTTTAAAATCTCAACCGCCTTTTTGACGATATCCGCGTCGCTGCCTGCGATCTGCACGATATAGGGCGTTTCAAGCGGCGATTTTTTGAGCATCTCAAGCGTTTTACTACCCTCGTAAACTAGGGCGTTTGCACTTATCATCTCGCTTACAGTCACGTCGCAGCCAAACTGCTTGACCACGCTTCTAAGCGGCAGATCCGAAAAGCCCGCGAGCGGAGCTAGAAAAAGCGGCTTTTTTGAAAAATCTATCAGCAATGCGCGTGCTTGAAAAATAGATCTGTCGGGACGTTTTTGCCGTTTTGTCTGAGGTATAGCAGGGTGCGGAAATTTTGATATTCGCCGGCTTCAAGGCCTGCTAAAACTTCCTGCGCGCGCTCGAGCATCTCAAACTCAAACAGCAGATAGACGTACGCTTCCTGCGCCTCTTGGCGTTCGTTTTTGAGGCGCTCGAATATGCCGATGATAGCGTCCGGAGCGATTTTGCTTTTTAGCGTCGCGGCGCTGATACCAAAGCTGTCTTTTGAAATTTTATCCGAATTTAACAGCTCCAAAATCTCGTCGTTGCTCAAATTTATCTCGTCTTTGGCAAAGCGGGCGATAAGAGTCATGATCTCTTTTTCGTCCAGATCTGGAGCAAATTTTTTGATATCGGCGAGCGAGCCTAAATTTATTAGCTTTTGCCTTGCTTCGCGAGCGATTTCGCCTTGATCACCCATGGATTTTTTAAGCGTTTCCAGATAGTATCCGTCCAAATTTGCTATTTTGTTTAGCTCGTTTTTGATAAAGAGCGGATTGTCCTTAGGTAGCTTAAATTTCTTTAGGTCGGCGACTTCGCCGTTTTTGACCGCGCGCATTATGCTTAGGACGTTTTGTAGCTCCTCGCCCTCGATATTTGCGTCCTTGTATCTATCCCACGGCGAGAGGATTCTAGCTATCTGGGACGGGATTTTATAAAAGTTCGTTTTAAAGTCTTTGTTCGTATCAAGGCCTAGCAAAATTTCCTTACCAAGCTCTCTGTAAAATTTCTCGTCGTGCGAAATTTTGCGTTTAAAGGCGTAAAATTTAAACCCGTGATAGGCCATGTGAAGCACGCAAAATAGCGTCAAAATCGCAGGCGGCAGTATCATCCACACGGCAACAGGTAAACTTAACGCATACTCTACGTCGCTACCGAAAATGGCAAATTTAAGATGAAGCTCGTAAGAGCCGCCCTCGAAAAGATAAACGATTGCGCCGACTACGATCAGGTAAAGCACGGCGTAGACTATAAAACGTTTGATTTGCATGGCGTACCCCTATTTTGCGGTTTTTTCCACTATCTCACGGCAGGTGATGCAGTATTTTGCGTGCGGTTTGACGCGCAAACGCGCCAGCCCGATATCCTCCTCGCACATCTCGCAGATGCCGTAGGTTTTGTCGGCGATCTTTCGCAGCGAGACATCGATCTCGGCTAGTTCTTGTCTTTGTTGAGCGCTGATTGATTGCTCGATGAGCTGATCGGCGTTTACGGAGGCGATATCAAACTCGTCGCTGACGCCGCTTTGGCGTAGCCCTGCCATCTCGTTTGACGAGTCTAAAATATTTTTAGTTATCTGTGCTTTTCGCTCCAGTAAAAGTGCCTTAAACTGCTCCAGGTCGCTTTTGCGCATTTTTTTCCTTTATTTGTGATATGGGTGGTTCGCGTTTATGCAAAGAGCTCTGAAAATCTGCTCGTGAAGCATAAGCTTTGCTATCTTGTGCGCCATCGTCATGCGGCTTAGGCTAACGACAGCGTCGGTTTTTTGTTTAAAATTTTGGCTCAGCCCGTAAGCTCCGCCGATAAAAAATGAAATTTGAGCCTTATCAGAGATGAGTTTGGCAAACTCCTCGCTGTTAAATTCGCGGCCCGCTTCGTCAAGCGCCACGCAAAAGCCGTTTAAATTTGGCTCATAAACCTCGTCGTAGGCTTTTAACGCCTCATCTCGCCCTTTGCTTTGGGCTTTGGCGATCTTGTCGTTAAATATAACGACGTCTGAAATTTTGGCGAATTTCGACGACATCTTCGCGTACTCTTTGATCTCGTTTTCAAAATTTTCACGTTTTGACTTTTGGATGCAAAACACGGAAATTTCCAAATTTATTCCTCGTCGTCCAAATTTTGAGCGCTAGGCTGCTTGGCGGCGTAGGCCGGGTTGTTTGAGAGCAACCTTATCATATCGCTTAAAAACTGCTTATGCTCTTTGCGCTCGACTATGGCGTCTATTAGGCCGTGCTCTAGCAAAAACTCCGATCTTTGAAAGCCCTCAGGCAGATCGGCTCCGATGGTTTGTTTGATAACGCGCTGTCCGGCAAAGCCGATGAGAGCGCCCGGCTCTGCGATGATGACGTCGCCCAGCCACGCAAAAGACGCGCTAACTCCGCCCATCGTAGGATCGGTTAGGACCGAGATATACGGCACTTTAGCCTCGTCAAGTAGCTTTAGCGCGGCTGAGGTCTTTGACATCTGCATTAGCGAAAACGTACTCTCCTGCATCCTCGCTCCGCCCGAAGCCGAAACGATGATGAGAGGCTGCTTTTTATCGAGCGATCTTTTTACGGCGCGCACGATCTTTTCGCCCTCGACCGAGCCTAAAGACCCGCCCATAAAGCTAAAATCAAAAACCGCTAGCTGCACGTTCATGCCGTCGATCTTGGCTTCGCCGCAGATCACGGCCGAGCTTCTGCCGGTTTTTTCCTCGTTTTCGCTTATGCGTTTTTTATAGGATTTTTTATCGACGAATTTGATCGGATCGACGGGCTTTAGCTTGGTATCAAGCTCGACGAAACTGCCTTCGTCGCAGATCATCGCTATCCTCTTATCGGCGGCTAATCTCATGTGAAAACCGCACTTTGGACAGACGTTAAAATTTGCCTCGACCTCTTTGTAATACATCAGCGAGTGACAGCTGTCGCATTTGACCCAGTGCGCCGGAGCCTCGCTAGGAGCGGATTGTTGCTTTCTTGTTTTGGAAAAAATATCTAAAAAGCTCATGATTCCTACTTTTTAAAAAATTTAGGGATTATAGCCAAAGTTAGCTTATGTTTTGCTAGTCGGGTATTAAATTTACGCTGTGCGCTTTGGGGAGTAGGCGGGTAGAATCGCCGAAATTTGCGTCGCCCATTTTTACGCTTTTTAGCGAAATTTTAAATTTACACGGAGGTGGTTTGTAAATTTGAGGTTAAATTTGAGAAATTTGACTGTGGCGCGTTTAAGCTTTGCGATATAAATTTAAAGAACTCAAATTTGTAAAATTTAACTCAAATTTGAGCCTTTAAATTTGCGGCTTACCACTCGATATAGGTTTTTGCCTTTTTTATATTCGAGATTTTTATCTTTAAAATTTGACCTTCGCTCTCAAACGATATCTCATCGTCGTCGGCGGATATGATTTTGCCTTTTAGCTTTTTATTTTCGCCGTCTACTTCGGCTGAGATTTTAGCCAGTTCGCCGATACTTGAGATAAAATGGCTCGGTTTTTCTAGCTTTCGCTCAAGTCCGGGCGAGCTAACCTCTAGCACGTAGTCTCCGCTAAGCGGCGGCTCGACGTCAAATATCGGCGAGAGTAGGCGCGAAACCTTTTCGCAGTCGTCTAAATTTACGCCGCCGGGCTTTGCGATGTAGATCCTATAAATGGCTCTGCCGTTTTCGTTTGCGACCTCGACGTCGTAGAGCTGCACGCCGCACTGCGAGATCAGATTTTCAAGATTTTGCATTTTTATTTAGATCCTCTGAGATTTTTTCAAACAAATCGTCCATGTGGTTTTGGTACTCGAGCCTGTCGTCAAATTTAAAGTGAAAATTTGGCGCTCTATACCAGCCCTCGGCAGCCATGCAGTGATTTTGCAGATGCTTTGATACGCGTTTTAGGCGGTCTAGTATATAGGCCTGCTCGCGCTCGTCAAACATCATCTTATCGAGGTATACGAACGCGTCATATCTGCCTTTTTTGCACTCGACGTCGGTTACGCAAAGTCCGCGTAAAAGCTCATCCTCAAGCGTAGATAGAGCTTCGGGTAGTAGCTCTTTTAGTACGCTTTGCGTGCGCAGGCGCTTTATCTCCGAGGGGTTCATAGGCTGGCTTGCTCCTCTACTTCTTTAAAGCTCTCGATGTAGTCGCCTTCTCTGATGTCGTTGTAGCCGTCGATACCTACGCCGCACTCAAAGCCGCGCGCTACCTCTCTCACGTCGTCCTTGAAGCGTTTTAGCGAGCTTACGGTGCCCTCGTGTACGACTACGCCGTTTCTGATTAGGCGGATTTTCGCGCCGCGGTTTATCGTGCCTTCCGTCACCATGCAGCCTGCGATCGCGCCTACTTTAGGGACGTTGATGACCTGGCGTACTTGTGCTTGACCGAGCTGCTCCTCGTGGATAACAGGCGACATTAGACCGCTTAGGATCGCCTTGACGTCGTCAAGTAGGTTATAGATGACGTTGTAGGTTTTGATCTCGACGCCGCTTTCTTTGGCTTTTTCTTTCACTTCGCCCGTTGGTCTTATATTAAAGCCTAAAATCACGGAGTTTTCGCTCGCTCTGGCTAGCTCTACGTCGCTTTGGGTGATGCCGCCCACGCCTGAGTGGATGATATTTACTTTTATCTCGTCGTTGCGAAGCTTTTCTAGGCTTGCCTTGATGGCTTCTAGCGAGCCGCCCACGTCGGCTTTTACGATGACAGGGAGCGATTTTAGCTCGCCCTCGGCGATCTTTTCGCTAAGCTCTTCTAGGCTTACTTTCGTTGTCTTGCTGAGCTCTTTTTGGCGCAAATATTCGGCCTTTTTCTGTGCGTATTCGCGGGCTTCTTTGTCGGTTTTGACGCTTATTAGCGTTTCGCCGGCTTCAGGAATTTCGCTAAGGCCCATTATCACGCCGCATTCGCCCGGTTTTATCTCTTTTAAAATTTTGCCTTGATCGTCGGTTATCGTTCTTATCTTGCCGTATGCGACGCCTGCAACCACGATATCGCCGACTCTTAGGGTGCCGTTTTCTACGATAACCGTAGCGACAGGACCGCGGCCTTTTTGCTGAGAGCTTTCTATTATAGCTGCTTTGGCATTTGTCTTTGCGTTTGCTTTTAGTTCTAAAATTTCAGCCTGCAAGAGTACGATCTCAAGCAGATCGTCTATACCCATACCCGTTTTTGCGGAGATCGGTACGAACTCGTACGTGCCGCCCCAGTCGGTAGATAGGATATCTAGCTCGGCTAGCTCGCTTTTTACTTTGTCTGGGTTTGCAGCCTCTTTATCCATCTTGTTTATCGCGATGATGATAGGCACGCCCGCGGCTTTTGCGTGACTCACGGCCTCTTTGGTTTGCGGTTTCACGCCGTCGTCGGCTGCGACCACGATGATGACGATATCGGTGATCTTGGCTCCTCTAGCGCGCATAGCCGTGAAAGCTTCGTGGCCCGGAGTGTCGATAAAGGTAATATTTTTACCGTTTTTATTTACCATGTAGGCGCCCACGTGTTGCGTGATGCCGCCCGCTTCGCCCGCTGCCACGCGCGAGTTTCTGATGTAGTCTAGTAGCGAGGTTTTACCGTGATCGACGTGACCCATGATGGTTATAACAGGAGCTCGGACGGTCAAATTTGCATCGTCTAGTTGCTCCTCTTCTTCGTCGTAGGCTTTAACGTAGTCAAACGCTTCTTGCGTATCGACGATATTTACCTCGATACCGAATTCATCGGCTAAAATTTCTATCGCATCCTCGTCTAGGAAGTCGTTTTTGGTCGTCATCATGCCGAGCATAAAGAGCTTGCCGATGATTTCGCTCGGTTGCTTGTTGATCTTGTCGGCAAATTCGTAAAGACGGATCTCTTTTGGTATCTCGACGTAGGTTACCGCCTCGCCGTTATGGTCGGCGCGTTGCGATTTTTTATGTTTTTTGCGAGGCCTGCGCGCAGTACCTTGCTCTAGAAATGAACTTACCGATGTATTTAGTACCGGCTTGTAGCCCGTATTTGTCGGTTGTTTGATTTTTTGAGGCTCCGGAGTTTGCGTTCGTACGGAAAAATCAGGCAATATAACCACATCCTCATCGTCTATCACGATGTCGGCCATGTCGCGGTCGCCGAGTAGATCCATCTTTGTAGCGCCGTCTTTTTTAGTTGCGATGACCGGTTTTTTCTCTTTTTTCTTTTTGCGCTCGATCTTTTCGTCGCTAAATTTAAACATACTTTCCAAATTTAGCGCCGGCGCAGACTCTTTTCTCTCGCTTGCTCTAGGTGCTGGTTGCTCGTCTTTTTTCTTTTTTACGATAACTAGACCGCGTCTTTTTTGCAGGCTAACATCGGCTAGGCTTTCTTTTGGCTGAACTGGCTCGGTGGCGACAGGCTGGGCTTTTGGCTCCTCTTTAGAAGCTGCTTGGATTTTTGGCTCCGGCGCTTTTTCGGCCGGTTTTTGAATGACTGTTTTTTGCTCTTTTTCAGATTTTTTGTCGTTTTTTGTTTCTACTTTTTCTTTTGGCAAAGGCTTTTCTTCTTTTGCGGCGGTTGGTTTTTTAGCCTCTTTTGGCTTGCTTTCTTTTTCCTCTTTGCTCTCTTTGGCTTCCGCTTTTTTAACGGTCGGTTTTTTCTTTTCCGGTTTTTTCTTGAGAGCTTCGGGGATCTCGCCGGTTTGGATGTAGGTGTATAGCGCCGCCGCTTCTTCAGGACTAACGCCGCTTGAGTGCGTTTTGACCTTTAGCCCAAGCTCAATAGCCTTTTCTAAAACCTCTTTGCTATTGTAGCCGAGCTCATTTGCTATCTCTGAAATTCGAACAGTCCCCATTTAAGAGTATCTCCTTTAAATTTTGCCCGTTTTGTAGCGTCGCTATAAAGCTACCTGCGACTCTTCCGAGCGATTTTCTTAAAATTTTCTCGTCTTTTTTTAGACATTCCTCGCAAAGATAAAAGCTGCGTCCGTTTCCGTTTCCGAAAAATAGCGAAGAATTTATCAGTCTGTATCTACGCAAAATTTGCTGTTCAAAGCGCTTTTTGCAGACTACGCACGTCCTGATAGGGATAAATTTTTGAGCCATTATTATAACTTCTTTTAGCTTTTTTTTAGCTTTGTAGGATTTTTATCCCGTCGTTGTCAAAATTAAAAATTTCAACTCGAAAGCTCTTAAATTTATCTTGCAGTTTTTGTTTTAAATTTGCCGCATCGTCCGCGTAAACGATGTTTAAAAAGCTCGATCCGCTGCCTGAAAGCGTGCTTAAAAGAGCGCCGTTTTCGTAGGCTATCTTGCGCGCTTCAAAGAGCTCTGGCAGATTTTGCATGCGGATTTGTTCGTGCATGACGTCTTTTGCTGCGGTTCTCAGAAGCTCGTAATTTTCGCTAAAAAAGCAAGCCGTGAGAAATGCGGCGTGAGAGAGGTTGCTAACGCACTCGCCCATAGTGAAATTTTTAGGTAGCTTGGCGCGAGATTCGTTCGTGCTCATCGGCTTATCCGGGATCACGACGGCGGCTTTTATATCGGCACTTAAAGGTTTTTTTAGAGATTTTACTTTGCCGTTTTCAACGACGGAGCTAACAAAGCCGCCAAGCGTCGCCGGAGCTATGTTGTCCGGGTGGTTTTCGTAAACTAGCGCCTGGTTTAAAATAGCGCTTTTATCAGCCTTAAACCCAGCTGCTGCGTAAGCTGCCGCGATGGCTGAAGTGATGACCGCAGAGGAGCTTCCAAGGCCGCGAGAAAACGGGATTTGATTGGTAAAAATCATACGAAAAGTATCTTTTTTGCCCGTTAGTTTGACGTAAATTTCATTGAAAATAGATAAAAAAATGTTGTTTTTTTTAAGAAGCGCGTTGTCTTTGCCTTCGCCCAAAATGCTCACGGAGGCGAAATTTGCCCTCGTTATCTCGACAGTGTTGTGTAGCTCTAAGGCAAGTCCTAGAGCGTCAAAACCGGGGCCAATGTTTGCGCTCGTGGCGGGAACTAAAATTTGCAAGAAATCTCCTAAACGGCTTGAATAACGTAATTTGGTAGGGTATCTAAATTTAGATTTAAAACGGCTAAATTTTGCGGCAAGCCAAATTCGCCCGCTTGCGCTTTTTGTAGCTTGATGCCTTCAGGCGTATCTACGAAGCTTAAGTTTTTATTCGCCCGTATCGGAGCGCCGCCGTTTAGCTCAAAGCCGCTAACCGCGTAAAATTCGCACTCTTTTACGATACTAATCGTCTTTAAAACGACGTATGCGACTTTCACGCCCATAAAGCTTCCCGGGCCGTTTGCGTAGATGATTTTTTGTAGGTTAAATTTACCGCCGTTTAAAATCTCGTCCATTATTTTTACGAGAGAGACGTCGGATTTTTCTTCGCTAGAAATTTGCTCTATAAACTCGCCGTTTTCGTCATAAATACCGACGATTAGCGGCGAGCTAAGAGC
>NZ_CALIII010000463.1 GCF_938018145.1 uncultured Campylobacter sp. | reverse complement strand
TTAAAATATGCCTCTACGACCTTTTTGGCTAGCTCTTGCTTAGCGTTTTCATAGACGAGTTCGTTGCCTCTTACTCTGATTTCCTCCTGGTTTCTTTGATACCAGATAGCGGGTCTAAAAACGCTTTGGCTAAGGCTAACGCCTACTTTTTTATAGCTTTCGTTTATTTTTGATACTCTTCGCCTGTCCATTCTGTCGTATTTTTCGCCGACATATGCGGCTTCGGCGTTAATGGTCGGCAAAAACATGGCCGTAGCTTGTGATAGCCTCTCTTGAGAGGCTATACTATTATACATGGTCATTTTGAGCTCGTTGTTATTTTCAAGCGCCATTTCGTATGCCTGAGAAAGGCTAACGCTTTGAGCAAAAGCTAAATTTGAAGCCAACAAGGCCGAAAGTAAAATTTTAGTCTTCATTAAATGCCCTTTTAAACATATCTATAAACGGCTTTAAGACATACTCAAGCATCGTCCTATCGCCGGTTTTGATCATTACTTCGACCGGCATTCCCGGAACTATAAAAAAGTCATTTCTTTTAAACTCTTTCATGCCCTCTTCGGTAAGCTCGGCTTTAATATCGTAAAACGAGTGACCTGCATTATCCTGAATACTATCAGCCGATACGTACGTTACTTTACCTTCCATGACGAAGCTCGGCCTGTGCTGAAATGCGCTAAATCTAATATCGGCAAGCTGTCCCACATGCACCGTATCAATATCTACTACGTTTAGTCTAGCCTCTACGACATAGTCGGTCTCATTCGGCACTATACTCATTATTCTCTCGCCGGGCCTTATTACGCCTCCGATAGTATGGAAGGCTAGCTCTACGACGCTACCCTCAACCGGAGATTTTACGATAGTACGCTCGGATTGATCTTTTAAAGCATTATAACGCTGTTGCAGATCCACAAGACGAGTTTTGGCGTCCTCAAGCTTTTTTAATACATCCTCTTTAAAGGTTCTGTCTCTTAATATAATCTGAGCTTGCGTCTCGGTAACTTGGACGTTTAGTCTTGCTATCTCGGCCTTACCCGCAGCTATTTCGCCCTCGACCGCCGTTTTTTCTCTATTTAGGTCGCGTAGCCTGACTTTGTCTGCCAACTGTTCCTTAAATAGCCTCTCCCACTCTTTAATCTCTTCGTTCAAAGATTTTATACGGTCTTGTTTGGCGCTTACTATCGCATTTGCGCCTTTGATTTGATTTTCAAGCTGTTTTATGCGTTGCTTTAGGATGGATTTTTCTTCATCCAAAAGCTTTTTTTGCGCATTAAATATACTCAACTGCCCGTCTATAGCTTCTTTATAGCCTTCGATTTGCTTTATTTCGTCGCTAAATTTGACTTCCGTCGCATCGTCTTTTTGGGCTTCCAATCTAGAAACTATGACGCTGGTTCTTAAAAATTCTGCTCTAACTACGCTCATCTCGCTTTGCAAAGCGACGTTTTTTATCTCGACGAGCGGATCGCCCTCTTTGACCATATCTCCGTCTTTAACAAAAATTTTATCTACGACGCCACCCTCAAGGTGTTGGATGATTTTTTTGTTACTAACTACGCCTATTTTACCAGTAGCAACGGCGGCGCTATTAAGGGGCGCCATACCGAGCCAAATTCCAAAAACTCCGACTAGCAAAAATATAACGAACAACCCAAAATTTACGGTGCCTTTTTCACTTTTAAGTATCATCTTAGCCCTCCGCATCTTCTAGGCTTATACTATGCCTTTTTTGTTGTTCTGCAACCTGCGGTTGTTGCGCATTTGCCTTGCCGAGCTCAGCCAATACCGCATCTCTGGCGCCAAAGTACATCAATCTTCCCGCATTTAAAACGGCGATTTTATCAACCAAATTTAAGATATTTAGTTTGTGCGTTATTAGTACTATAGTCGCCTTGCCCTTCATGGACGCAAGCGCGGCAAATAGCGCTCTTTCGCCCTCTTCGTCTAGGCTAGCGTTAGGTTCGTCCAGTACGATTATTTTGGGCTCCTTATAAAGCGCTCTGGCAAGAGCGACTCTTTGACGTTGACCGCCGCTTAGGCTGGCTCCGCCTATGCCTATTTTAGTTTCATAACCGTCCGGCAAATTTAATATCATATCATGAACGTTAGCTAGCTTTGCGGCCCGTACGATCGCTTCGCTATCCAGTTCGCCAAATCTCGCGATATTTTCCGCGATATTTCCTTCAAAAAGCTCGACGTCTTGCGGCAAATACCCTACAAACTGACCCAAATGGTCGCTGTTGTACTGAGTGATATCGGCTCCGTCCACGCGCACTACGCCGTGAAATACCGGCCATACTCCCAGCATCGCTCTAGCTAGTGAGCTTTTACCTGCGGCGCTCGGACCGATAATCGCGCACATATCTCCGCTTTTAAGCTCGAAATTTATGCCCATCAAAGTAGGCGCTTTGCCATGAGGCGGTACTAGGCTTATGGTTTCTAGGAAAATATCGCCTTTTGGATCTGGAAGCTTAAGCTTTTCGTTGTCGGCAGGGAAATCCTCCAAAAACTGTGAAAGTCTAGCATAGCTCTCTTTGGTGTTTTTATAGCTTTTCCAGCTTGAGATCAATATATCAAGCGGAGCTAGCGCGCGACCCATGATAATAGAGCCCGCGATCATCATGCCCGGATTTACCTCCTGCAAGACGACCAGATACGCGCCAAGGCCCAGCATAAGCGACTGGGAAACGACGCGAAATACCTTACTGATATTTGCATACATTCCGGCTTTTACGCTAGACTCGGAGTGGGCTTCTAAAAATTCGTTGTGCTTTTTATGCCAAATTTTCTTTAAATTTCCGTTCATGCCCATAGCTTGGATGACTTCGGAATTTCTCAAATTTAGATCGACAAAGCGAGTCTCGGCGCCAAAAGCGTCATTTGACCTTTTTAGTCCGTCTTTAGTCGCACCTTCGTTTAAAAGAGCCAAAATAAACAAAACGATCGCAGCCGCGATACTAAAATATCCAAAATACGGGTGGAAGAAAAACAGTATCAATATATAAAAAGGTAGCCACGGCGCGTCAAGAAATGCAAATACGCCGTTAGTACTGAGATATTGTTTTATGGTATTTAGATCTCTCATCGGCTGAGAAGATACCCTGCCAGGCTGCCTAGCCGAGAGGTTAAAGATCGCGTCATACACTCTCTCGGACAGCCTTAAATCTATCTGGTTTGAAAAAACTACCAAAATTCTCGAACGTAAAATTTCGAAAAACATCATACATAGATATAAAAATATAACTATCAGCGTAAGGAAAAATAACGTATCAAGGCTCCTTGACGTTACGACCCTACCGTAAAGTTGTAACATATATAGAGGAGAAGTTAGCATCAAAACGTTTATGAACATGCTGAAAATTCCAGCATATATCATAGCGTGTTTGGATTTTTTAATACTCTCCT
>NZ_CALIII010000462.1 GCF_938018145.1 uncultured Campylobacter sp. | reverse complement strand
ACAACAAGGTCAAATTTAAAGCCGGCGAGCGCATCGGCATCGTGCTAAGTGGCGGAAATATCGACGTGCAGATGCTAAACGTCATCATCGAAAAAGGTCTCATAAAGTCGCACCGCAAAATGGCGCTGCAAATCACGCTGATAGATAAACCAGGCGCGCTCATGAGCCTAACCGATAGCCTAAAGATCGCAAATGCCAACATAGTAAAGATCGACTACGACCGCTTCTCTACTAGCCTGGAGTACGGCGACGCTAATATCACGATCACGCTGGAAACCAAGGGCGAGGATCACCAAGAGCTCATCAAAAAAGTGCTCAGAGAGCATGATTTTAAATTTATTCAGGTGTTTTAAGCTATTTAAATTTGCCTCAAATTTGCGTAAAATTTAAAACCCGTATCTCAAAGGTGCGGGTTTTGCCAAACTGCACCGAATCTAAAAGCTCGCTAAATTTAAACTTACGATCCAAATTTATACCGATATAAAACAGCCAAAAACTCAAATTTAACGATTATTTTAACGAATTTCGCTAAAATCGCCTTTTAAAGGAGCAAAGATGATAGATGTTACAAGCCTTATTTTAGCGATTTTGCTGGCGGTTTGCGTATTTACGATTTTTAGATTTAATAAAGCCTTAAAAACCGCGCAAAAGCCTGCGACAACGCAGATTAGCACCGAGATATCGCAGCTAAAATCCATCGGCGAGCTATCGGTTTTTCAGGTCTATAGTAAAGAGATCGTGACTAAGACCGACCATGCATTTGGCAGCTTTGGCAAGGAGTATCTGCGCTGGCTGGTGAGCGAGAAAAAGCTCTCGATGATATTTGAGTTTGAGATAAATTTCATCTACGACCTAACGAGCCCGCGCCTAGAGATCGTAAACGTCGCGAGCGAGGAGTATCTCATCAAGATGCCGCCTTGCAAATACAAATTTTCGATCGCGAATATGAAATTTTACGACGAGAAAAACGGCAAATTTATCCCGTTTTTGCTGCCTGATTCGCTAAATGGATTCTTCGGTAGCAGCTTTAGCGAGGAGGATAAAAACAGGCTCATCGAGGAGGCGCGCGCCGAGGTCGAAAAGATGTCTGTACGCCTGATAAATCAGCTCCAGTCCAAGATCCACAAGTCCGCACGCGACACGCTCGAGGCGATCGCAAAGAGCTTCGGGGCTAGGGCGGTGAGGTTTGAGTTTAACGACGAGGGCGAGCAAGTTCAGCTAAATCTGCAAAACGTAGCGTGAGGTCAAGATGGCATTTCTAAAAGCGCTTTTGATAGGTAAAGCCAGGCAGTACGGCAGCCAGACGGCCACGGACGAGCTAGGCAAGGCGTGGCGCTCAGCGATATTTAAAAATGCGCAGACTGGCGAAATCTACGCGAACGAGTTTGGCTTTGAGGGCGACGAAGTGGCTGACACGAAGCATCACGGCGGCGTAAATAAAGCCGTGTTTGCAAATTCACTCGAAAACTATCCCGCGTGGGAAGCTTATTTGGAGCTTAAAAATTTGCCGCTGGGCGCGATGGGTGAAAATTTGACCGTTAGCGGGCTGGATGAAAATAGCGTAAACGTGGGCGACGTGCATAAAATCGGCTCGCTAGTGCTGCAAGTAACCCAGCCGCGAAAACCGTGCTTTAAGCTCGCAAAGCGGTGGGGAAATGCAAATTTGGCTAAAGAAATTTTTGCCACGGGGCTAACCGGCTGGTACTACAAGGTGCTTGAAAACGGCTCGTGTAAGGCTGGCTGCGAGGTGGAAATCCTGCAAAAAAACGAAAACGCTTTAAGCGTGATGCAGATAAATAAACTGTTTTTTAATCCGAGCGAAAATTTGGATTTATTGCCTAAATTTAGGATGCTTGAGGCGCTGCCTGTTAGCTGGCAGGATGATATAAATAGGCGCTTAAACGGCTCATACAGCACGGCTTTTATGGAAAAACTTTGAAAAAATGGCGAAAATTTGCCAAAAAGCTTGACAAATAAGGTAAAAATATATATAATCAGCTTTCTTTTTACAGGCTGGGGTATCGCCAAGCGGTAAGGCAATTGGTTTTGGTCCAATCATCCAGAGGTTCGAATCCTCTTACCCCATCCACTCAAATTTCATCGCGGAGTAGAGCAGTGGTAGCTCGTCGGGCTCATAACCCGAAGGTCGGCGGTTCAAGTCCGTCCTCCGCAACCAAATCCCCATTTTATCGGTATTTGAAGCCACTTTTTAAAACGCTTAATTTATTCTGAAATTGATTTAAGTAAATTTTCGATAGTTTCTTTAGATTTTCTTACGTTTGCCGTAATATATTTTTGTGTAGTAATAATATTTGTATGCCCTAAAGTAAATGATACTTGCTCGATCGGAATTTTAAGATAATTGATAGAATACGTGCCGATTAGATGCCTGATATCATGTAACCTAATTCTAGGTAGATTATTTCTTTTAAGCAGTGAATTCCAACTCCTACGCAAATCCTGGTATTTGTCGTTTGTCATAGGGTTTACGAATACATAGCCGTTTAGCTTGTTTCGCTTCTTTGCCTCAATGTATCGGCGGTAAAGGCGATCATAAAGCTCATCACTCATCTTGTAAGACATATCACGCTTAGCCTTATTGATTTTAAACGGGATCGTATAAGTCCTGGTTTTAAAGTTTATATCGCTAAATTTAAGGCTTAATACTTCATTTTTACGGCGACCGTGGAGCAAAAAAAAGAATATATCCGCGCTAGGCTCTTTGTTTTCTGAAATGGCTTTTATAAACTTCTTTTGGATCGATACGCTGTAATCAAAATATCTTTTATTGTCAAATTTAGGCAATTCGATAAAGTCGCAAGGATTTTTATTTATCAATTCGAGCTTTAACGCAAGCTTAAAAATAACTTTGAGCTTTGCAAGGATATTTTTAACGGTCTTGATCTTGTAATCTCGCTTGATAAGCTCATTACAAAATCTTTGGATATCCAAGAAATTTATCTCATCGACGCTTTTTAAACCTAGATCGTCTTTGAAGTGTTTTTGATACGTAGATATATCGCTTCTAAGCGTAGAGGGGCTTAAAATAAGCTCATAATACTCGAGATAGTTTTTAAAAAGCTCGTTAAGCGTCATTAGAATTGATACTCCCTTAATCCGCGCTCGATAAAGTCCTCGAGATCAGGATTATTTAAATCGTGCTTTGTGTTTCTTTTCGTAAATGAATTTAGACCGCGATCGAGCATTATATTTTCAACGTAGGCTAGGTGCTGAATATTACAGTTAGCCTTATCAAGCTTTGAATAATAATTATATAGCTCGTAATTTTTCATCCATAGAGGCGGTTTTTTGAATTCTTTTCGGTTTTTCATAGCTTCGCGTTTGATTTTTTCTCCTTCGCGTACGTACCAGGCATCTACCCAGGCGTCAAGATCGGGCTTAATG
>NZ_CALIII010000461.1 GCF_938018145.1 uncultured Campylobacter sp. | reverse complement strand
AATGACCGTATTTATCGGCTTACCCAAATAGGTCGGATTTTCCTTTTGGATGCCTTTGCCAAATTCTACGTAGCTTATCTGCTGGCGCTCTATCTTTTTGCCCTCTGCGTCTTTCGGCGAAAGATCTGGCATACAGTTATCGAAGTTAAAGCAGCCCTTTACGTGCACGTAAGCCCAGAATAATCCGCCGCCAAGTTTTGTAAGGCAACCCGTAAGTACCGGCAAGAAAGTAACCGCGCGTACCAGCCTTGCTCCGTTAAAGTGTCTTTGGCCGCCGTCGCCGTGCATAATGGCAGGCGCTTTTGCGTGAGCGTATTCTCTAGCAAAGACTTTGATCTGATCGACGCTTGCTCCGCACATTTCAGATAGTTCGCCATAAGTGTAGAGTGAGCACTCATGTACTAGATCTTCAAAGCCGGTTGTATATTTTTCTACAAATTCATGATCATATAGATCTTCTTCTATCAAAAATTTGCAGACCGCTAGACAAAATGCCGGATCGCTCGAAGGCTTTAGCTGGATAAACATATCAGCCTGGTTTGCGAGCGGAATTCTGATCGTATTTATGACGATGATCTTGCCGCCTCGCTTTTTGACGCGGTGGGCAAATCTAATCCAGTGCACCGCCGTATAGGCTTCGTTTGAGCCCCAACTGATATACATATCGCTCTCATCCACTTCCAGCGCGTCTTTTGAAAAGTCCGTGCCGATGACGCTCGGCGTGCCCGCATAGCGCGGCCAGTCGCACGGGTTGCGCACAAGCCTCGTAGCGCCGTATTTTTCAAAGAAATTTCCAGGCGCGATCGTCTTTGAGATATGCCCTTCGTTGCCCGAATAGACAAATTCCGTTAGCGCCTCGCCGCCGTATTTTGCCTTGATCTCGGTGAGCTTCGCGGCTATCTCTTTTAGCGCTTGATCCCAGCTTATGCGCTCCCACTTGCCCTCACACTTTTTACCGACGCGCTTCATCGGATACATTATGCGATCGGCGTTGTATAGGTGCATTGCGTAGGTGTGACCCTTGACGCAGACCGTGCCTTGCGTTAGAGGGTGTTTCGGATCGCCCTTGATGCTAACCATCTTACCGTCTTTGATCTCTGCGATCATCGAACAGGCATCGCGGCAGTTTCTAGGACAGGTGAGATAGTGATACTCTACGCCCTGCTCGTTTTTATAGGATTTCGGTTTAAAATCCACCTCAAACTGCTCCATACCAAATAGGCTTGGAGAGGCTCCGGCCGTAGCTAGAGCCGCTCCCGCGCCTTTTAAGAAAGAACGTCTTTGCATCTCTTCTCCTTAAATGTGGGCTTTATTTCATATCGTATATGAAAACTTTATTTTCTTTGCCTTCGCGTGAAAAAACATAAAATTTGCCGTCCTTCACCGCAAGCGCTCTCGCGTTTGCCGCTCCGCTAAAACTATACGCATCCTCAATTGCATGCGTTTGTAAATTTAGCTTTAAAATGGTCGAGAAATTTTTACTCAAAAGATAAACGGCATCAGGCTGAGCGTCGATGCCAGTGACATAGTATTCGCCTAGGCTTCTGCCCTCTTTTAGCTTTAAATTTGAGCCGATTTGCGGAATAAATTCCTCCAAAATCATCTTATCGTCGCCGTCAAACACCGCCACGCTCCAATAATCCCTCACGTCGTTAGGTACGGACGCAACGATAAATTTATTCGCAGCCGCGTCGTAATCCCAGCCGAGGATATATTGTTGCTTTGCCCGAAGCGTGGAGAAGCGCCCTTTGTTGCCGAGATCGTTTAGCTTCCATTTATCCCAGCCCTCGGTCAAGTGCCTCCACTGGCTGTTTTGCTCCTCTGCACTAAGCCCGTCCGCAGGCTCATAAAAGACGAAGGTTTTATTAAAGCTTATCATGCCGAGCTCATTTTTATACCACGCAGCACCCACGGTCGCCTCCATCTCCATTATAAAGTGGCGATCGTGCTTGCCGTATCTAAGCGGCTTTAAATTTTCGTCCGCAACGTAAAATTCATTATTTTTAGAAACCAGCGCGAACTGCTTTTTATCTGCGTCGTAGTCCGCTCCCGTAATCGGCGCGTCGTTTTGTAAGCTTAAACTCACTTCAGCACTCGGTGCACCGAGCTCCTTCACGCCTTCAAGTGCACCTGCTTTGCTATCGAGATTAAACTCAAACCCAAACGCCAGAGCCGCTAGCGCCGTAAAAATCATCAGCTTTTTCATCTTTTTGCTCCTTAGTTTGGCAGATCCGGAAGCTCCGGATTCCAATCGAATCTAAAATCAAGCGCGCTTTGCCAGTGATCTTTTTCCCAAAACCATTTTGCAGGATCAAGACTTAATCTAGCCGGCGTGCTAGAGCCCATATACGGCGGCGGACCCGAGACGATGAAGGCCTGCGCGCAGTTTGCGGCGATGATGACGATGAAGATTAAATTTGCAATCTTGCCCAGAGGCAGATAGCGCAAAAACTCGCCGTATTCGCCGCTCGTGCTCTTTTTCATTATCTCGCCCAAATTTTTGCTACATAAAAATATAACCGCCAAAAACGCGATCACGCAAAAATCTACGACGATGACCCAAAGCTGCGTGTGTGCGCCTAAAATTTCAAGTCCGAAACCCTGCTTTATGTCGAGGTAGCCGCCGAACGTACCGTCAAGGCTATAATGGATAAAGCCGTTAAACATTCCCCAACAAGCCATCAGTAAAAGCGCTGCGATGTAGCCGGGTCTTAGGCCGTATCTAAGGATAAAAAGTGCGATAAGGCTGATGGCTATCATCGTGATCCTCTCCGACCAACACATCACGCACGGGCTATCTCCCATGCCAAAGCCCAGTATCAAACAGGCTATGCCGACCGGGAGCGCCACGAGGGCGATGATGGCTAGCGACATTAGGTTAAAAAATCCTCGCTCGGTGGCGGGAATTTGATTTTGTTCTAAATTTTGCATATCGCCCTCCTAAAAGTTGCCTACCGGCACGACGACCCATAAATTTACGTAAAACTCGAGCGCGATCAGTATCACGCAGCCTACCGCCGCGCAGCCCGTAGCTAGATTTTTCCTCTGCGGCTTAAAATATAGTATAAGTCCGCTGATCAAAAATAGCGTCAAAATAAGAAATTCCATTTCAAACCGTCCTTTCCTAATAAAATTTAATCCTAAGCATGCCTATTCTTAAAGAAATAATATAATTTTATTTATTAATTCTAGTTTAAAAAATAGATTTTTTTGTTTATATTAAATTTTTTGTATAAAATTTTCCTACAAAAAATCTATT
>NZ_CALIII010000460.1 GCF_938018145.1 uncultured Campylobacter sp. | reverse complement strand
TCTTGCCGATGCAGACAAAAAATACGCCGCAAATTTGGCGCGCGAGCTAATAAGCCTCGGCTTTAAAATCATCGCCACCGGCGGAACGTATAAAATTTTAAATGACGCGGGCGTAGAGAGCGAGTTCGTCTACAAAATCAGCGAAGGTCGCCCAAACGTCGAGGACAAGCTCAAAAACGGCGACATCGCGCTTGTCATCAACACCAGCGACAGCAAGTCAAACAGCGAGGACGGCAAGAAAATCAGACAAAACATCATGCGATTTAAGATCCCGTATTTCACGACGATGTCGGCGGCTCTAGCGGCGGCTAAATCGCTAAAAAGCGTGCAAGACGGCAGCGCGCTGGAGGTTAAGAGCTTGCAGGAGTATCTTGGATGACGCAAAAGCAATGCGTTATAGAGGCTTTAGTTAATCTCGGCGGTATGGCTACTTTCTCGCAACTTTACGCTAAGACCAATACTAGCAAATGGGGAACGAAAACTCCGTTTGCTAGTATAAGAGGTATAGTGCAAACTAATAAAGAATTTTATAAAATTAGACCCGGGCTTTGGGGGCTTAAGGATTTCGAGGCGCAAAATACGGCCAAAACCGGCGATGGTAAAAGCGGAATAAATCCGAGTTTTACTCACGCATATTATCAAGGTATTATCGTAGAGATTGGGAATCTAAGGAATTTTCAGACATATGTACCGGCGCAAGATAAAAACAAGCTTTATCTTAATAAAAAATTAACCGAATTAACGACTTTAAAAGAAATTTATAACTTCAGCTATGAAAACATCGTAAATAAAGCAAAAAACGTCGATGCAATATGGTTTAATCGCAGAAATTTGCCCGATGCGTTTTATGAAGTAGAACACAGTACCGACTTTAAAAACTCTCTAAATAAATTTTACGAACTTCAAGACTTTAACGCCAAAATGTTTATAGTAGCCGATTTGCAAAGAAAAAAGCAATTTGACGGCGTTTTAAAAGATAGCATTTATGAAAGTATAAGCAAAAAGGTAAAGTTTGCTTGCTATGAAGATATCATAAAGCAATACGAAAAAGAGAGCGAAATCGGTAAAATTCCTATGGGAATTTAATGAAAGAATTTGAAGTAGAGATCGTCGAAACTTCGGCGAAGAGAGTCGTTATTAAAGCGAAAAATAAAGAAGAAGCGTGTAAGATCGCTCGAGCGGCTTACGAAAACAGCGAGATTGTTTTAGGTGCGGAGGACTTCGTTTGTGCGGATTTTAAAACGATGACCTGGGACGAGCCGAAAACTAAATTATAGGGATTTTATGGAACCGAATTTAACAAATTTTAGCGACTTTTTACGCTCGCTTAGAAAGACGAACGCGAGCCTTGGCTACTTTACCGACTTTAACAAATGCGGCGAAAATCTAAAAGCCGTTTCCATTAAGCTTCATACGCTTGATTTTTTGCTCGGTTCAAAAGATTTGAAAACCGATATTTTCACTCTTAAAATACTCTGAAACCGTTCGAGAGAAATTTACGCCGCCTCGATTTTTCCGCGCGTTCGTATCGAGTCCGACCTCTACTCCAAAAACGTAATCGTACAAATTTTTAATCTTCCCGTCTATAAAAATTTTATCTAGTCCTGTCTGATGACAAAATTCGTAAATTTTTTCCGGACTTTCAAAATAACATCCAAGCTTTGTAATCTCGTCATCTACTGTAACCACGTCTATATTTTTATCTCTAACGGCTATAAGTAAATTTAGCGCATCGAAACACTCTTTGTTTTGCCTAAAAAGAGTGAAAATATCGGCTTTCAAACCGAGGTTAGCAGTAGGAATTTTGCTCTAAATTTAGGAAGCGATCAAAAGATCTTCGATTTTGTCATTAGGGCGGGCGGTATAACGTATCTGATTGAAACTAATTTTTACGGCACCGGAGGTTCGAAGTTGAACGAGGTTGCGCGAGCTTATACTGAGATATCACAGAAAATAGCCCTTTGTGGTGGATTTAAGTTTGTCTGGATAACGGATGGACAGGGCTGGCTTGCGGCTAAGAATAAGCTCGAAGAGGCTTACAAGAGCGTTAAAATTTACAACCTTGCCACGCTTAATTATTTTATAAAAGAGCTTAAAAATGTTTAGATTAGTGGATGACTTTAAGCTTTTTCAGGGGGATTGTTTTGAGATTTTG
>NZ_CALIII010000459.1 GCF_938018145.1 uncultured Campylobacter sp. | reverse complement strand
TTTGGGTGCTAGACTGCCTAAATTTAGCTTTTTAAGAGAGGAAATAAAATGAAATTTGTTTCAATTATAATGGGAAGCAAGAGCGACTACGACGTAGTTAGCGAGGCGGCAAAGGTGCTTGAAAAATTTAACATCCCTTATGAGCTAATCATTAGCTCCGCGCACAGAAGCCCAAAGCGAACTAGCGAATACGTCGCTGCAGCCGAGGAAAAAGGCGCGCAGGTCTTTATCGCGGCAGCCGGCATGGCGGCGCATCTAGCGGGCGCTATCGCGGCAAACACCACTCGCCCGGTGATCGGCATACCGATGGCAGGCTCCGCGCTTAGCGGCGTGGATGCGCTTTATTCGACCGTGCAGATGCCCGGCGGCATGCCTGTGGGTACAGTCGCTATCGGTAAGGCCGGCGCAGTAAATGCAGCCTATCTGGCACTGCAAATTTTGGCTCTAAACGACCAAAATCTAGACGAAATGCTAAAAGCCGACCGAGCAACGAAAGCCAAACAGGTAGAAGAGGACTCGGCGAAGGTGGAAGTTTTACTCGCCTAAAGGAGCAAAGATGCAGACATACTTAAGCATAGACGAATTTTGCAAGCTCGTGCACCTAGAGCGCGAGGTGATCGAGGGGATGATAAACCGCGGCGTGCTAAATACGAAAGAAGAAGGCGGCGAAATCCTCATAGAAGCTAGCCAAGGCACGATGAGCGTGGTGCCTAGCGTCGTGGCCGTACCTGCGCCCCAGATCGGCGCGGATGGCTTTAGCTTCGTAGAAAAGACGATTGGCACGATACTGAATTTACACGAAAAGGTGCTTGATGCCAAAGACGAGACGCTAGAGACCCTGCGCAACGAAAATAAATTTTTAAAAGAGGCGCTAATCTCGATGCAAGAGCTCTACGACGAGGATAGAAAAACGGTCGAGACGCTAACGTGGCAGCTAAAAAATTCGCAAGAGGAAGTCGAGTTTTTAAAACGAAAATACAAACTTATGTGGAACAAAGCGGTTGAAAATTTTAAAGGCGACAAGGAATAGGCGTGGAAATTTTAGAGATAGAGGGTTTTAAAATTTACGGATTAAAAACTCGCACCAAAAATGCCGACGAGATAAACGGAGACGGTAAAATCCCGACCTTGTGGGCTAAATTTACAAAAGAATTTTATGACGGTAAAAGCGAAATTTACGGCGTTTATTGTAGTTACGAAAACGGCGTAAGCGGGCTTTATGATTTATTTATCGGTACGAAGTCGCTTTGCTGCGGCAGTGAAATTTTAGAGATAAAAAGCGGTAAATACGCCGTTTTTAGCTTTCCATGCGAGCCGCATAACGTAGCGAAATTTTGGGGAGAAATTTGGAAATATTTTGAAAGCTCAAAGCTAAAAAGAGCCTACGAAACGGATTTTGAGCTTTACGGCAGCGACGAGATAAAAATTTATATCTCGGTTTTAGATTAGGAAAAAATGGACAATAAAAATAACGGATCGATCTTAAGTTTTATCGAAAAATTCGGCAACAAGCTGCCAAATCCCACCATGCTTTTCGTCTATCTTTCGGTTATTACTACCTTGCTGTCGTTTGTGCTAGAGAGACTCGGCGTTGGAGTTAGCTATCAGGCTATCAAAGACGGTCATATCTCGCAGCTAAGCGCTAACGTCGTAAATTTACTCTCGGCTGATAGTATCAGGACTTTTGTTTCGTCCGTGCTTAAAAACTTCACCGGTTTTTATCCGCTTGGCGTGGTTTTTGCGATTATTTTGGGTATCGGCGTGGCGGACAAGGCCGGGCTTTTATCGGCGCTAGTTAAAAAAATCGCCCTAAATTCGTCCAAAAAATGGGTAACTCCTATCGTGATATTTTTGGGCGTGATGTCCAACGTGGCTTCCTCGGTCGGCTACGTCGTACTGATACCGCTCGGGGCTATTTTATTTGCGGGTTTTGGACGTCATCCTATCGCGGGGCTGGCGGCGGCTTTTGCGGGCGTTAGCGGTGGCTGGTCGGCAAATCTGCTAATCGGCACGAACGATCCGATGTTTGCGGCGTTTTCTACGCAGGCAGCCAGCGTGCTAAATCCTGATTACGTCGTTTTGGCTACGGCAAATTGGTACTTTATGATAGCTTCTACCTTTTTGATCGTGATCGTGGGCTCTTTCGTGACCGATAGGATCGTCGAGCCTAGGCTGGGTAAATTTAGCTTTGAGGGCGCGTTAAATTTAGATGAGCGCGGCGAGATAAGCGCAGAGCAAAGGCGCGGGCTAAAATTTGCACTCATCGCGTCGGTTATTTTTATGGTCCTTTTGCTGGCGGCGCTTTTACCGTCAAATTCGCTCTTTGGCGCAAAAGAGGGCGAGAGCTTTACGAAGTCCGTTTTCATGCACTCTATCATCATTTTTATGATGCTGTTTTTTATAGTAGCGGGCGCGGCTTACGGAGCTGGAGCCGGGACGATAAAAAACAGCGGCGATGCGGTCAAATTTATGGAACAAGCCGTCGCCGAGCTATCGGGATTTTTGGTTTTGATATTTTTCGCGGCTCAGTTTACATATCTCTTTAACGCCTCAAACATCGGGCTGGTGCTATCTATAAAAGGCTCGGTTTTCTTAAAAGATATCGGCTTAACGGGGCTTAGCCTCATTATCGTTTTTATAGTCGTGATCGCATTTATAAATTTATTTATCGCCGTGGATTCGGCCAAATGGGCGATGATGGCGCCTATTTTCGTGCCGATGTTTATGAATCTAGGCCTCTCTCCCGAGCTAACGCAGGCTGCGTTTAGGATAGGCGACTCGACGACAAATATCATCACGCCTTTGATGCCGTTTTTCGTGCTGATAGTGGCGTTTATGCAGCGCTACGACAAGGGGCTAAAAATCGGCTCTGTAGTCTCGATCATGCTGCCTTACACGGTCGCGTTTTTGCTATCGTGGGCGGCACTGATGTCGGTTTGGTACGCTTTTGACCTACCTTTGGGGCCGGGCGCGGTTATACATTATCTAAAATAAAATTTTAAAAAGGAAGAAAAATGACGTTTTCAGAGATTATTTTGACGTTGCAAAACTACTGGCGCGAGCAGGGTTGCGTGATACTGCAGCCCTACGATATGCCTGCGGGTGCGGGCACCTATCATCAGGCGACTTTTTTAAGGAGCCTCGGGCCAAAGCCGTGGGCGACTGCGTACGTAGCGCCCTCTCGCCGTCCGACTGACGGTAGATACGGCGAAAACCCAAACCGTTTGGGTGCATATTATCAGTTTCAGGTGCTCATTAAACCAAGTCCTGAAAACATACAGGAGCTTTATCTAAAAAGCCTCGAAAAGCTCGGGTTAAATTTGAAAAATCACGACATCCGCTTCGTCGAGGATAACTGGGAGAGCCCGACGCTGGGCGCTTGGGGGCTAGGCTGGGAGGTCTGGCTAGACGGCATGGAGGTGACGCAGTTTACGTATTTCCAGCAAGTAGGCGGCATCGCGTGCGAGCTGGTTTCTGCAGAAATCACCTACGGTCTTGAGCGACTAGCGATGTACTTACAGGACGTAAATAGCGTCTACGACATCGTTTGGGACGATAGAGGCGGCAATATCGTGACCTACGCCGACGTGCATAAGCAGGGCGAATTTGAGTGGAGCAAATATAATTTCGAGGTCGCGGATGTAGATATGCTATTTCGCCAGTTTGAAAACGCATTCGGCGAGTGCAAACGCTGCTTGGAGGCTAAAATTTCGCTACCGGCGTATGACTACTGCATGCTTGCGGCGCATACGTTTAACGTCCTTGACGCGCGCGGAGCGATCAGCGTAACGCAAAGGCAAGACTACATCCTAAAAATCCGCGAGCTAGCCAAAGAGTGTGCGCTAACGTACAAGGCTAGCATCGACGCCGCGAACGACGCGAAGGGCGAATAAAATTTGATGAAAATCGGCGAAATTTATAAAATTTTAGACGAGATTAGCCCGTTTGCGAGTCAAGAGGAGTGGGATAATAGCGGACTGCTCGTAGGCTCCTTTGAGACGGGCGCGGAACGCGTTTATCTCAGCCTTGACATCGATGATGAGCTTTTAGACGAGGTGCAGCCAAACTCGCTCATCATCACGCATCATCCGCTCATTTTTAAGGGGCTAAAATCGCTAAATTTGGACACATATCCAAGCGGCCTAATCGCAAAAATGATGGCTAAAAATTTAAGCCTGATCGCGATGCACACGAACTATGATCTAAGCCATCTAAACGAGTACGTGCTAAGCGAAATTTTGGGCTTTACGCCAAAAGAGCGCGATGGATTCGTACTTTATGCGGATGTAAATTTGAGCTTTGACGAGCTTTGCGAGAGAGTAAAAATAAAGCTAAATTTGAGCCATTTAAGAGTTTGCAAAGGGCGAAAATTTGACCGCAATGCGCCTATAAAGCGCCTTGCATTTTGCACGGGAAGCGGCGGAGATTTGATAGATGGCGTCAAAGCGGATGTGTTTTTAACCGGGGATCTGAAGTACCACCAAGCCATGAGCGCCGTGCAAAATAATCTTACTATGCTAGACATCGGACACTTTGAGAGCGAGCGGTATTTTGGGGAGTCGCTTGCAAAATATTTGCAAATTTTGCCGATTCCTACTATAATATCCAACTCAAAAAACCCGTTTTCATACAGTTAAAGGAAAAAGATGAATAAATATTTAGAACAGCTAGTCGAGCTCTCAAGCATCGATAAAGATATCGACGATTTTACGCCGCGCCTTGAGAAGGTTCAAAGCGTTTTAAAAGCGACCAAGGACGAGCAGGCGGCGATTTTAGCGCAGATCGAGGAAGCGGCTACGAGCGTGACCGAGCTAAAAAATCAAAAATCTCAAACCAACGCGCACATAGCCGAATTTAGCGCAAAGATAAAAGACGTCGCTAAAAAGAGCGGCGCTGCAAAAACCGAAAAAGAGATAAAAGCGCTTCAGCTAGAAGATGAGTTAGCAAAAGAGCAGCTAGAGGCAGCAAACGAAGAGGTCGAAAGACTAGAAAAAATCATAGATAGCAAAAATGCGCTAAAAAGCGAGCTTGAGGCGAAGGCTGCGGAGCTTGGCGAAAATTTGGCCAAAATCGAGAGCGAAATCTCGGCCGAAGTCAGCGCTATCGAGCAGCAAAGAGATGAAATATACGCTAAGAAAAATAAGCTAGTCGGCGAGATGAATCAAAAAATCTTGACCTTTTACGAAAAAATCCGTAAATGGGCGCACAACACCGCCGTCGTGCCGGTCAAAAAGCAGGCCTGCTACGGCTGCTTTATGCAGATAAACGACAAGACTTATTCTGCTGTTATAAAGGGCGAAGATATCGTGACCTGCCCTCACTGCGGCCGAATTTTATACAAAGAAGCGGCGAACTAGCCTTTAAATTTGATAATAATTTATTACGTTTTAGTCCTCGCGGCGTTTGCCTTGGGGGCTTTACCGCTTGCGATTTTAGCTTTTAAGAAAAAGTACAGAGCCTCGATCCCCGCTAGATTTTTTTTGTTTAAAAATCCCAAATTTGACGCCTCGCGCGTGCATTTTCACGCGTGCAGTTTCGGCGAGGTGCGTTCTATCGCGCCGCTAGTTAGTAGATTTAAAGACGCGGCCGCAGTCTCGGTCGTAACCAAAACCGGCTTTGACGCGGCCAAAAAAATCACGCAAAATACGCGCTTTTTGCCGTTTGAGATATTTTTGCCGTTTTGGCTAAAGCCTGCTAAAATCACGGTTATTTTTGAGGCCGAGCTTTGGCTGGGGCTTGTTTTTTGGGCTAAATTTAAGGGCTCGCGCGTCATTTTGATAAACGCTAGGATTTCTGATAGGAGCTACAAAAGCTACCTCAAATTTAGCTTTTTTTACGAGTATTTGTTTAAATTTATAGATAAAATTTACGCCCAAAGCGATCTGGATAAACAGCGCCTACAGCGGCTCGGCGCCAAAAATATCGTCGTTAGCGGCAATATAAAATCAGCTTTTTTACCAAACCCGAGTAAGATTTACGCCAAACCAAAAGAGCGCGTGATCGTGCTGGCTAGTACTCATGCAGGGGAAGAGGAGCTGTTTTTGCGCGGGTTAAATTTGGATGCAAATGACAAGCTAATCCTCGTTCCGCGTCATCCGGAGAGGTTCGGCGAAGCGAGCGAGATTTTGGCTAAATTTGCCGCAAAAAACGGACTAAGTTTTGCTAAATTTAGCAAAATGAAAAATTTCGACGCACAATGCGTGCTAGTCGATACGATGGGCGAGCTGGTAAATATTTACAAATTTAGCGACGTCGTCGTGCTTGGCGGTAGCTTCGTACCAAACGTCGGCGGACACAATCCGATCGAGGCGGCGCAGTTTGAAAACGCGGTGATAAGCGGGGAGTTTATATTTAATCAAAAGGCCCTGTATAGCGCGGTGGACGGTATAAAATTTGCAAAAGCGGGCGAGATAAATGTGCTTTTACGGCAAGATTTACCAAAGGCAAAAATCGTCGCCAAAGGCGATGCAAGCGAGATTTTAAAAGATATTGAGGAAAATTTATGAAAGAAGAAAAAGCCTATAAACTACTGGCGATCCAGGAAGGCATCTCAAACAACGAGGCAAAGGAGCTGATCGACGCGGGGCTGGTTAGCGCCAAAGGGCAAAGGATCGCCGTGGCGCGCGCGATGATGAGCGCGGCGACTAAATTTAACGTGCAAAAACTACCGCGCCCAAGCGTGATTTTCGAGGATGAAAACCTGATCGCGGTTGATAAACCGGCATTTTTAACGTCGGAAAAAGTGAGCGAAATTTATAAATTTCCGCTACTTCACAGACTTGATAAGGAAACAAGCGGCGTGCTTTTGCTCGTGAAAAACGAGGAATTTCAAAAAAAAGCGATCGAGGAGTTTAAAAACTGCCGCGTAAAAAAAGAGTACGTCGCGGCTGTAAAAGGCATCGTGAGTGAGGAATTTAGCGTAAACGAACCAATAATCACGCTAAAAAATAGAGGCGGAGCGTTTTCTAAAATCTCGCCAAACGGTAAAGAGGCCTTTTCGCACGTAACTCCAGTGATGGTCGCTGGCAAAAAAAGTCTCGTAAAAGTCGAGATAAAAACCGGCAGAACTCACCAAATCAGAGTGCATCTAAATCACGCGGGATATGGGATCGTTGGCGATGAAAAATACGCTAAAAATAAATCCGCGAGAATGTATCTACACGCCTATAAAATCGAGCTTTTAGGTTATAAATTCAGGTCAAATTTGAGCAGTGATTTTAATAGACTCGGTTTTGAAATTTCAAGAAATTTTGAGATTTAAAGAGCGATAAAGCTTAAATTTAATAAAATACGCGCTTTAGCTATAAATGTAAATAAAAGGTAGAATGTGTTTGAACAAATCAGCGAGTCGTTTCGTTTAGCCGTTAGTAAAATTCGTTTCGTAGACGATGAAAAAGCGCTAAATAACGCGCTTGACGTGCTTAAAAAAGCACTGCTAAAAGCCGATGTTCATCACAAAGTTACCAAAGAGTTGCTATCTCTCATCGAGGCTGATCTAAAGCAAAGCGGGATAGGCCAAAAGCAGTTTTTAGACGCTATAAAGTCAAATTTGACGAAGGTTTTAACCGCGCCGGGCAATCAAGGCTTTGTCTTTGCGCCAGTAGCTCCTACGATCGTGCTAATGGCTGGCTTGCAAGGTAGCGGAAAAACCACTACAACGATAAAGCTAGCTAATTATCTAAAGCTTAGAAAGAAAAAAGTTTTGGTCGCGGCGTGCGATTTGCAACGCTTGGCAGCCGTAGAGCAGCTTCGTCAGCTTTGCGAAGCAAACGAGATAGAGCTTTTTAGCATAGAAAACGAAACCGATCCGCTAAATGTAGCTAAGCAAGCGCTAGCTAAAGCAAAAAGCGGGCTTTACGACGTACTTTTGGTCGATACCGCAGGACGTCTAGCGATAGACGAAGCTTTGATGAAGCAGATAAAAGACATCAAATCAGTGCTCGAGCCGCATGAAATTTTTTACGTAGCCGACGCTATGAGCGGACAAGACGGCGTAAAAACAGCAAGTACGTTTAACGATGCGCTAAAAATAAGCGGCGTGGTGCTAAGTAAATTTGACTCGGACAGCAAAGGCGGCGTAGCTATCGGCATAGCCAAGCAGCTAAATATACCGCTTAGATTCGTAGGTATCGGCGAAAAAGTCGGCGATATGGAGAGCTTTATCCCTGAGCGTATCGTGAGCCGCATAATGGGCGAGGGCGACTTGGCGACGTTGGTTGAGAAAACTAGCGCCGTGATAGACGAACAAGAAGCAAAAAGAATAAATAAAAAGATCAAAAAAGGACAGTTTAACTTTAACGACTTTTTGTCGCAAATGGAAAGCGTCAAAAAGCTTGGAAATATGAAAAGTCTAATCGGTATGATACCAGGGCTCTCAAGCGTGGCAAATCAGATAAAAGACATAGACCTTGATAACTCAAAGGAAATTTTGCATATCAAAGCTATGATAAATTCGATGACGCAAAAAGAACGCGAGAATCCTGATTTGCTAAACAACAGCCGAAAAAGACGTTTGGCTGCGGGATCTGGACTATCTCAAGTAGAGGTAAATCGCTTTTTGAAACAGTTTGAAAACGCATCAAAAATAGCAAAGAGGTTTTCTGGTAAAGAAGGTCTAAAAGGGCTTGGAAATTTACTAAACCAAGCTAAAAATACTCGCCCTAATTAAAGGGCTTAAATTTGGCTACGAGCGTGGCTAAATTTAAGCCTATTTAAAAAACAGAAGGAGAAATATAATGGCAACAGTAGTAAGACTAACGAGAATGGGACGCAAGAAAAAACCTTTTTATCGTATAGTCGTAACGGATAGCAGAAAAAGAAGAGACGGCGGCTGGATAGAGTCGATCGGTTACTACAACCCGATGGTTGAGCCTGAGGTGGTAAAATTTGACGCTGAGCGCTTGGCTTATTGGAAGGGCGTTGGTGCGAAACTTAGCGATAGGGTTGCAAAAATAACTAGCAAATAATTAAAAATGGTAGAAAATTTTTTACTTGAATATGCTAAACTCATCGCCGATTTTCCTGAAAAAGTGAAACTCGAGCGAGTCGAGCTTGGCGAAAATTTTGCCGAGCTGATAATTTACGCCGATAAAGTCGATACTGGTAAGCTTATCGGCAAAGACGGCAGAATGATAAACGCGATAAAAACGGTAATTGTGGGTTATAAGGCCAAAGATGCAACATCCTACCGCGTTACGGTAAAACCTCTTGAATGAGCTTATAGAAGTCGCGCTGCTTGGCAAAACCGTAGGACTAAAAGGGTTTGTCAAGCTTCATAATAAAGGCGACTTTCCTAACCAGTTTAAAAAAAATGCTATATTTTGCGATAAAGACGGTAAAGAACTTGTCGTAAAAAGCTATAATCACGAAAACGATACAATCTCTTTTTATGGTTTTGAAGACATAGATAGCGCAAAAACTCTAACAAATAAAACAATCTACACTACAAAAGAAGAAACTAGAAAAAACTGCAAACTAAAAAAGGGTGAATTTTTCTATTTTGATGTCATCGGTTGCGAAATTTACGAAAATAATCAAAGGCTGGGTGAAGTAGAGGATATAGACGAGGTCGGCGCAAATCATCTGTTTTTGGTAAAAACCGATGAAAATTTGATTTCCAAAGGGTTGGAAAAAAGTTTTTACATTCCGTATATCGACGTTTATGTAGAAAAAGTCGATGTGGAAAATAAAAAAATTTATACCAAAAATGCTATCTTAATTCTAGAAAATTCCTGATGAAATTTACCTTTGTTACGCTTTTTGAAAGCCTTGTGCGACCCTATTTTGAAGACAGTATTTTAGGTCGCGCTACAAAAGAGAAGCTTATTTCGATTGATTTTTTAAATCCTCGTAATTTTAGCACGGATAAGCATAAAAAAGTAGATGACTATATGGTTGGTGGTGGCGCAGGACTGCTTATGGCATGTCAGCCTCTTGATGATACTTTAAAATTTTTACTAAAAAATAAGCCAAACCCCCATACTATTTTTCTTGCACCCGCCGGGAAAAAATTTACTCAAAACGACGCTAGACGTTTGGCAAAAAAAGAGCATATTTGCTTAGTTTGTGGTAGATATGAGGGTATAGACGAGCGTATAATTGAAAAATATGCAGATGAAATTTTTTGTATTGGCGACTTTGTGATGACGGGTGGCGAGCTGGGGGCGCTTTGTATTTCTGATGCGATTTCTCGCAATATAGTCGGCGTTTTAGGAAACAATGAAAGTCTTGAGGTTGAGAGTTTTGAAGGGAATTTACTTGAGGCTCCGTCTTTTACAAAACCCAGTGATTACAAAGGCTCTGGTGTGGTTTCAGCGTTTTTAAAGGGAGACCATGCTAAAATCAGAGCTTTGAAAAATAATATGGCGTTCTTAAAAACTAGGTTTTTTCGTCCGGATTTATACCGAAAATTTGAGCCGCCGACTAAGGAAAAAATATGAGAAACAAGTATATTGAGGCGTTTGAACAAACTCAAATAGCCCAAAAGTCTGTGCCTGATTTTCGCGCTGGAGATACTTTGCGTATATCTATCCGCATCAAAGAGGGCGATAAAACGAGAATTCAAAATTTTGAAGGTATCTGCATAGCAAGACGCGGAAGCGGAACTGGCGAAACATTTATCATCAGAAAAATCGGTGCAAATAGCGTAGGCGTAGAGAGAATTTTCCCTATCTATAGCGAAAGCCTAGAGAGTATAACTGTTCTAAGACAAGGTCGCGTTCGCCGCGCTAAGCTATTTTATCTACGCGATAGACGTGGTAAAGCCGCTCGCATTAAAGAGCTTAAAAAATAATTTTACTCCTTGCAAAAGTCTAGTTTTAGGCTTTTGCCTTCTTTCTATCATTCTTAAATTTTAAAAATGCTTAATTAAAATCAATTCTTTTATCTAAAATTAGAGTTACAATGCCATTATTATTTTATAATAAAGGTTGTAAATGGAAAAAATCGTATGGCAAAATGACGTATTTAACGGCGTTACTATAGCTAAGCTTTTTGATGGGCCGAACAGTAAAGAAATACGCATAAATTTAGAAAAAGGTGCTCAAATGAAGGAACATAAGGCTCCTGGCGCTATCATGATTCAGGTTTTAAGCGGCAAGATAGATTTCAGCGTTGGAGAAAATAGCGTTATCTTGGATACACTAGACATGATTACGCTCGAACCAAACGTCATTCATG
>NZ_CALIII010000458.1 GCF_938018145.1 uncultured Campylobacter sp. | reverse complement strand
ATTTATCCTAGCTACAAATGCAACAATAACAAAAACCATAGGGATACTTGCTGGGCCAATAGGCTGGTTTCTTGTTGCTGCTTTGACTAGTTTGAGCATAGCTGGCCCTGCATATAGAGTAACAATACCTGCAGTTATTCAAGTGGCTTTCTTAAGACAAGTTTATTTGAAAAGGCGCAACAACGCAATAATCAGATGCCTAATTTACTCCGTCATTATCGGCGTTTTGTATTATTACGGCTTTACGGATAGCTTTTTTGAATGGATTTATAATTGGTGGAATGATTAAATTGAAACCAAAAACAGACGAACCGACCTAAATTAAAGGTTGGCTCGTCAGACAAAATTTACGCTCAAATTTCGAGCGTAAATTTAAAATTTAAAACGTGCTTTGCGGATCGGTTGCAGTATCAACCCAACCAAGCTTTGCGCCGGCTAGCAGGTGAAAGTGCAGGTGCATAACCTCTTGGCCGCCGTTTTCGCCGCAGTTTGTAACTAGGCGGTATCCGCTCTTATCCACGCCCATCAGCACCGCGACCTCTTGGATAAATTTCGTCATCTCGCCCATCAGCGCCCCGTCCATCTCCTGGAAATTTTCAAAGTGCTTTTTCGGGATGATCAAAATATGAATCGGAGCCTTTGGATTTATGTCGTTAAAGGCTAGAAATTTGTCGTTTTCCAGCACTTTGTTGCAAGGTATTTCGCCCGCTACGATTTTTTCAAATATCGTCATGATTTTCTCCTGGTTAAAATTTGGCTTAATTATAACAAGTAAAAGTTAAAATTTCCCGCCTTTTAGGCAGATTTTATCAAATTTTGACTACAATCTATCCTAAAATTCAGTAAAGGTAAAAACTTGCAAGAGTATAGAGAAAGTATCGCAAAATGCGGGAATTTGGCGGATTTAGACAAGATTCGCGTCGCGCTACTGGGCAAAAAGGGCGCGATCACGTCGGAGTTTGCTAAGCTTAAGGATATGGACGAAGCGGCCAAGAAGGAATTTGCGGCAAATTTAAACAAGCTAAGAGACGAATTTGAAGCGCTTTTAGCGGCTAAAAAAACCGAGCTTGAAAGCGGCGAGATAAAAGCCAAAATGAAGGCCGAAGCCATCGACATCACGCTATTTAACGAGCCTTCGGGTGCCGGCGCATTGCACCCCGTGATGGCTACGATGGATAAGATCATCGAGTACTTTATGATGCAAAATTTCTCGCTCGAGACGGGACCGCTGATAGAGGATGACTTCCACAACTTCGAGGCGCTAAATTTGCCTAAATACCACCCTGCGCGCGATATGCAAGATACGTTTTATTTTAAGGATTTTAGACTCCTTCGCACGCATACTAGCCCCGTGCAGGTGCGCACGATGATGAGCAAAAAGCCGCCGATTCGCATGATAGCGCCGGGAACGGTGTTTCGCCGCGATATGGATCTAACTCACACGCCGATGTTTCATCAGGTAGAAGGCCTCGTGGTCGAGGAGGGCGGCGCGGTGAGCTTTGCAAATTTAAAATCAATGCTT
>NZ_CALIII010000457.1 GCF_938018145.1 uncultured Campylobacter sp. | reverse complement strand
TTGCCGATGAGGACGATAGAGAGGCGGTTCGCTACTATATCCCGCGAAACTCTATCATCAAATCAAACGATAGCGACATTGTGGATAGCAAAGCGGTCATCTCGGAGCCTGAAAGCCAAGAGAAAACTGTCATAGCCGAGTGGGATCCGTACTCTACGCCGATCATCGCCGAGGCTGCAGGTAGGGTTACGTACGAGGATATCGAGCCTGGTTATAGCGCCGCCGAGCAGTACGACGAGGCGACCGGCCAGAGCCGTCTAGTTATCAACGAGTATCTACCTTCGGGCATCAAGCCTACGATTGTTATCAGCACCGATGAGGGCAGGATGATCCGCTATCAGCTAGAGCCAAAAACTGCGATATTCGTAGCCAACGACGAAGTGGTAAAACAAGCTGATATCCTGGCTAAGACGCCTAAGGCTGTCGCGAAGTCAAAAGACATCACGGGCGGTTTGCCGCGCGTATCTGAGCTATTTGAGGCTAGGCGTCCGAAAAATACGGCTATCATCGCCGAGATCGACGGCACCGTAAGGTTTGAAAAGCCGCTTCGCTCTAAAGAGCGCATCGTAATCGAGGCCGATGACGGCGCGACTGCCGAGTATTTGATAGACAAAACTCGTCAAATTCAGGTTCGCGACGGCGAATTTATCCACGCTGGCGAGAAGCTAACCGACGGACTAATATCAAGCCACGACGTTTTGAGAATTTTGGGCGAGAAGGCGCTGCACTATTATTTGATCAGCGAAATTCAGCAAGTTTACCGCTCTCAAGGCGTTGCGATCGCCGATAAGCACATCGAGATCATCGTTTCTCAGATGCTTCGTCAGGTTAAGATCGTCGATAGCGGCGATACGAATTTCATCACCGGCGATATGATCTCTCGAACGAGATTTAAGGAAGAAAACGAGCGCATAATGCGAATGGGCGGCAATCCTGCGATCGCCGAGCCTATTTTGCTAGGCGTTACGCGCGCTGCTATCGGAAGCGATAGCGTGATCTCTGCGGCATCGTTCCAAGAGACGACTAAGGTTCTAACCGAGGCTTCGATCGCAGCTAAGATCGACCACCTCGAGGATCTAAAAGAAAACGTCATTCTAGGACGCATGATCCCTGTCGGAACGGGTCTTTATCAAGATCAAAAGATCAAGCTAAAACAAAACTAAAATTTAACCCCACAAGCCTCGCCAAATTCGGCGAGGCTTAAATTTACCTCGCTTTAAAACTAATCAGATAAAATCCATCCTTTAAATTTGAAAATTTGGAGTAAAAATGAAAAATTTCGATTTGGGAATTTTGTTTGCGAGACTAGGGCTTGGTGTCTGCCTTTTTATGCACGGCTTTGCGAAAATTTTACACGGCATAGGCGGCGTAAAAAGTATTTTAACAAAAGCCGGCTTGCCTGAGATTGTGGCTTACGGCTCCTATATAGGCGAGGTTGTTGCTCCGATAATGATAATTCTAGGGATATTTTCAAGAGTAGGCGCGCTACTCGTAATCGGCACGAGCCTAACGATAATGTATGCCTACTACGGGCTTGGAAATTTGCTAGAGCTTACAAATGTCGGCGGCTTTAAGGCTGAAATTTTATATCTTTACATCGCTTTATCGCTTTGCATTATCTTTAGCGGAAGCGGAAGGTACGCGATTAGAAAAGATTAGTGTGATAAAATTCGGTCTTAAAGATGGAATTTACCTTATATTAAGCCAAATTTAAATAAAATCAAGTCTTTTTAATAAATTTAGTCGAAAGGAATTACTGTGCCAACCATTAATCAATTGGTCAGAAAAGAGCGCAAGAAAGTGACTTTTAAGTCAAAATCTCCAGCGCTAAAAGAGTGTCCTCAAAGAAGAGGAGTTTGCACTAGGGTCTATACTACGACTCCTAAAAAACCAAACTCGGCTTTGAGAAAAGTTGCCAAAGTTAGGCTTACAAGCGGATTTGAAGTGATCAGCTATATCGGCGGTGAAGGCCACAACCTACAAGAACATAGCATCGTACTAGTGCGCGGCGGCCGTGTTAAGGACTTACCGGGTGTTAAATACCACATCGTACGCGGCGCTCTTGATACAGCCGGCGTTGCGAAAAGAACAGTTTCTCGCTCAAAATACGGCGCTAAACGTCCAAAACCTGGTCAAGCGGCAGCCGCAGCGGGTAAAAAGAAATAAAAATTTAGGTTCGCAGACCATGCCATTAGCGGCATAGGTTTGAGTAAAATTTATAAAATTTGAAGGAATAATCAAATGAGAAGAAGAAAAGCTCCCGTCAGGGAAGTAATGCCGGATCCAATTTACGGCAATAAGGTAATCACTAAATTTATTAACTCTCTTATGTACGACGGCAAAAAAAGCGTCGCTACCGAGATCATGTACGGCGCTATCAAAGCTATCGAGAAAAAAAGCGGCGACGTAAAAGGTATAGACGTATTTAACGATGCTATCGAAAACATTAAGCCTCTTATGGAGGTTAAATCTCGTCGCGTCGGCGGCGCTACCTACCAAGTACCGGTAGAAGTTCGCCCAGCTCGCCAGCAAGCTCTTGCTATCCGCTGGATCATCGGTTTTGCTAGAAAAAGAAGCGAAAGAACCATGATCGACAAGCTAGCTAACGAGCTACTTGATGCGGCAAATTCAAAAGGCGCGTCTTTCAAGAAGAAGGAAGACACCTACAAAATGGCAGAAGCTAACAAAGCGTTTGCTCACTACCGCTGGTAAGAGGAGGCTGGTATGGCAGATAGAAAAACCCCTTTACATATGGTTAGAAACATCGGTATCGCTGCTCACATCGATGCCGGTAAAACTACGACCAGCGAAAGAATTTTGTTCTTTACCGGTATGAGCCACAAGATCGGCGAGGTTCACGACGGCGCTGCTACGATGGACTGGATGGAGCAAGAAAAAGAGCGCGGCATCACGATTACGTCTGCGGCAACGACTTGCTTTTGGAAAGATCACCAGATAAATTTGATCGACACTCCGGGCCACGTTGACTTTACTATCGAAGTTGAGCGTTCTATGCGCGTTCTTGACGGTGCTGTTTCGGTATTTTGCTCAGTCGGCGGCGTACAGCCTCAGTCTGAGACCGTTTGGAGACAAGCAAATAAATATCACGTCCCAAGAATCGTTTTCGTAAACAAAATGGACAGAATCGGCGCAAATTTCTTTAACGTCGAGTCTCAAATCAGAAACCGCCTAAAAGCAAATCCGGTGCCTATTCAAATTCCTATCGGCGCAGAGGATAACTTTAGAGGCGTAGTCGATTTGGTTAAAATGAAAGCTTACGTTTGGGAAGACGACAAAAAGCCGACTGACTATAAAGAGATAGAAATCCCTGCAGAGGTAAAAGAAAAAGCTGAAGAGTACCGCACTAAGTTGATCGAAGCGGTTTCTGAAACCGACGATAGCTTGATGGAGAAATTTTTCTCAGGCGAGGAGCTAAGCGAAGAAGAAATCAAAAAAGGGATCAAAGCAGGCTGCTTAAGAATGACGATAACTCCGATGCTTTGCGGAACGGCATTTAAAAACAAAGGTATCCAGCCTCTACTTGACGCAGTCGTAGCGTATTTGCCTGCACCTGATGAGATCGAGGCGATTAAGGGCGTTTATGAAGACGGTAGCGAAGTAACGGTAGAAAGCACCGATAACGGCGAATTTGCGGCTCTTGCGTTTAAGATTATGACCGACCCGTTCGTCGGACAGCTTACCTTTATCCGCGTTTACCGCGGTAGTCTTGAGAGCGGTAGCTATGCTTACAACACCGTTCAAGACAATAAAGAAAGAATCGGTCGTCTACTAAAAATGCACTCAAATAAACGCGAGGAAGTTTCCGTTATTCACGCGGGTGAGATCGGTGCGGTCGTAGGTCTAAAAAATACCCTAACAGGCGATACGCTAGCTAGCGAAAAAGACAAGGTTATCCTTGAGAAAATGGACTTCCCTGAGCCGGTTATCAGCGTTGCCGTTGAGCCAAAAACTAAAGCCGACCAAGAAAAAATGGCTATCGCGCTTCAAAAACTAGCTCAAGAGGATCCAAGCTTTAGGGTTGGCACCGACGAAGAGAGCGGTCAAACTATCATCAGCGGTATGGGCGAGCTTCACCTTGAGATCATCGTAGACAGAATGCTACGCGAATTTAAGGTCGATGCCGAAGTAGGTCAACCGCAAGTTGCATACCGCGAGACTATCCGCAAAACAGTCGAGCAAGAGTATAAATACGCTAAGCAATCAGGCGGTCGCGGTCAGTACGGACACGTATTCTTGCGCCTTGAGCCGCTACCTGCGGCTAGCGGATTTGAGTTCGTTAACGACATCAAGGGCGGCGTAGTTCCTAAAGAGTACATCCCGGCGGTTGAAAAAGGCTGCAAAGAGGCGCTACAAAGCGGCGTGCTTGCCGGCTATCCGGTCGAGGACGTTAAGGTTACCCTATTTGACGGTAGCTACCACGAAGTCGACTCGTCTGAAATGGCGTTTAAACTAGCTGCTTCTATGGGCTTCAAAGAGGGCGCTAGAAAAGCGGGCGCGGTTATCCTTGAGCCTATGATGAAGGTCGAGGTTGAGACGCCTGAGGACTATATGGGCGACGTTATCGGCGACTTAAATAAACGCCGCGGTCAAGTAAATTCTATGGACGAGCGCAACGGAAGCAAGATTATTACTGCTTTCTGCCCGCTAGCCCAGATGTTTGGTTACTCTACCGACCTTCGCTCTATGACGCAAGGTCGCGCGACTTATTCTATGGAATTTGACCACTATGAGGAAGTTCCAAAGAACGTCAGCGAAGAGATTATCAAGAAAAGAAACGGCTAAACCGATTTTTGGCGGGGATGTAAATCCTCGCCATTAAATTTAACTTCAATTTTGGTCTTTTTTACAAAAATTTGATATTTTTGTCCTCATAGCTCAGCTGGATAGAGCGCAGAATTCCTAATTCTGAGGCCACAGGTTCAAATCCTGTTGGGGACACCACCGAAAAATATTCTCAAATTTTTATCTTCTTTTTTTGTTAATAAAATATTAAGCGCCCTCAAATTCCACCTACCCATTTACAAAAAATTCTAATTTATCCCCAATTTCACCCAAACCAACTCTTCTATTTTTAATCCCCACACCCCAACCAAATTTAACCGTATAAAATTCGATTTTATTTTTATTC
>NZ_CALIII010000456.1 GCF_938018145.1 uncultured Campylobacter sp. | reverse complement strand
CTAGCTACGTGAGGCAGATCTTGCTCTCTTTGCTCTCAAACGCCAAGGACGCGCTGATTGAAAGCGGATGCGAAACGCCGCAAATTTTAATCGAGCTAAAGAGGGCCGGCGGGCTATTTTGCGTGAGCGTGAGCGATAACGGCGGCGGGGTAGAGGCTGACAGCGATAAAATTTTCGAGCTATTTTTCACGACGAAAAATACGGGCACCGGCACGGGGCTAAACGTAGCTAGGGAGCTTGCCGTAAAAAAGCTAGGCGGCTCGCTGGAGCTTGAAAGCGCGGCGAATCCGACTAAATTTACGCTATTTTTGGGCGAAATTTAGGCAAGGCTGTAAATTTGAAAATTAGTTTTAGGAATTAAGAACCACAAGTAAGAAACGAGGCTAGCGTGTATAGCAAAATAAAAAATATCTTAAACGGCGTAAATTTGCTCATCGTCGAGGACGACGAGAGCCTGCGCGAAAGCATCAAAATATCGGTCGAAAACTACGTGAGCGAGGTTTACGCCTGCGCAAACGCAAAAGAGGCGCTGGAAGTTTTTGAAGCAAAGGACGTAAATTTGGTGCTTTCCGATATCAACATGCCGCATATGAACGGGCTTGAGATGGCGGCTCGCATCAGGGGGCTGGATAAAGACGTGCCTATTATATTTCTTACTGCATACGGTAACGACGAAAACATGCTTAGCGCGATAGAGCTAGGTAGCTTTGGCGTGCTAAAAAAGCCGTTTGAAAAGCGCGAACTCATCATGGAAATGAGCTTTGCGGCGAACAAATTTAAAAACGATTTTGCCCAGGTCGATCTAAAAAACGGCTTTAAATTTAACGCCTTTAGCAGGCAGCTAACAAAGCACGGGGAGCCCGTGGCGCTAACGAAAAAAGAGCAAAATTTGCTCCATCTTTTTCTAAAAAATCAGGGCCGCGTCGTGAGCTTTGAGATGATCGAGTCGTGCGTCTGGCAGGACGGCAGTTGCACCGCCGACGCGATACGAAGCTTCGTGTATAAACTACGCAAAAAACTCTACCCCGAACTCATCCAAAACGCGCAGGGCAGCGGATATGCGCTTGTCCTAGCCGAGCAAAATCAACGAACCGTGAGTCAAACGAGCTATATCTGAGGCAAGACGGCTTAATCAAAAATCATAGTTTAATACAAAACTCGGCGATTATAATCCGTTTAAAATTTACGTTTTCTTAAAAGCGTAAATTTAGCATAAATTAAAATTTAAGTCGTAAAATGCGAATTGCTAATTTTAAAATCAACTTTAAGGAGAAAATATGCAAATAAATTCGCAAGAAGTAACGCAGGCGCCTGGAAATAACACCGTCTTTCAAACTTGGCTACTAAGCGGCGACGAAAACGCCTGTAAAAAAGGCTTTGAGAGGCTTTGCGCTTTGGTTGTAAATTTAAACAAAACGGCTAAAGTAAGGTTTGGCACGGAGGCGAACGTAAACTGCGTTATCGCCGTCGGATGCGACGCGTGGCTAAAGCTAGGACTCCCGCAACCGCTACCAAAAGAGCTTGTAAATTTTAAATCGATAAAAGGCGATAAGCACGAAGCCGTAAGCACCGCGGGCGATATCCACGTGCATATTAGGGCGCTTGATGCGGCGGATTGCTTTGATATGGCGCAAAATGTAAAGGCCGAACTTTTTAAATTTGCCAAGCTCGCAGACGAAACTCAGGGTTTTAAATACCACGACGGCAGGGCGATCATCGGCTTTGTAGACGGTACGGAAAATCCAAACGGCGAGGATAGAGATTATTTTGCCAAAGTCGGCGACGAGGACGCGAAATTTAAGGGCGGAAGCTACGTATTCGTGCAAAAATATAAACACAAAATGAGAGAGTGGAATGCAACTAGCGTGAGCGAGCAAGAAAAGGTCATCGGCCGCACGAAAGCAGACGACATCGAGATGAGCGAGGATGAAAAGCCTAGCAACTCGCACTCCGCCGCGGCAAACGTAGGCGACGATAAAAAAGTCGTTCGCGGAAATATGCCTTTTGTCGAGGGAAGCATAACGGGAACGTACTTTATCGCATACGCTAGCACATTTTCGACGGTTGAAGCGATGTTAAATAAGATGTTTATCGGCGAGCCGCGCGGTAACTCTGATAGATTGCTTGATTTTAGCACGCCGGTTACCGGAGCGCTCTTTTTTGCTCCTACTTTTGATATGCTCTCAAGCTATAGCGCGGAGTAGGATTTTTCGGCTCGCGAACCCTCCTAAATTTCGGGCGTTTTGCGGGCTACTGCTTTAAATTTTACTTTTAACAACCTTGCCGAATTCGCTTTTAAAATTTAAAACCGAGATTAGTATTTTTTCGTAAGCTTTTACCGTCGAATTTACAAATTTTGCTTGCAAATTTACGGCATGAACCGCGCAAATATAAAATCTTAATTTCATAAAATCATACTTTCATCATACTTTTCTTATATAATCCTTTTACATCTTAAATTTAAGGGAGCAAAATGAAAAAAATCCTACTATCAAGCTTGCTCGCCTGTTCGCTCTTTGCAGCGGGCGAGGTGTATAGCCCATCGGTAAAAGACGTTTACGCCGACGCAACGTCGCAAAAAAGCATAGGCAGGCTCTTGCCGACGAACGGGGTTAAAATTTTAGCCACGCAGGGCGACCGCGTGAAAATCTCCGTTAAAGGCTACCAAAATCCGGCCGTTAGCAACGTCGTTTACTTTAGCGACTCCGAGCGCGTCATCGCCGTGGCGTTTGCCAAAACCGCGACGCCTGAGATCAAGGTCGTAAAAAAGGGCGCTAACGGCAAATGGGACGAGGTCGAGACCGTGGTCTATGCGCAAAAAGACGGCTTTACGAGCGATCTAGGCGGGCTTTTTGCTAAGGGCGGCGAACTTTACAAAGAAAGCTGCGGAGCGTGCCATTCGCTACATCAAACCACGCACTACAAGGCAAATCAGTGGCCTAACCTGCTAAAATCGATGATCGCGCGAACGGCGATCGGCAAAGACGACGAGTGGCTGGTGATACAGTACTTGCAAAAGCACTCTGCCGACGTGAACGTGGCGAAAAAGTAAAAAGCGGCGCGTAAATTTGACGAGGATTTACGCCTAACGCGCCCGCAAATGGACGAGATTTGCGGGGAGCTAAATTTATGAAAGTCGCGGCGAGGAAGCTTGCCGAGACGTCAAATTTATAATGTTCGGCGAAAAGTTAAATTTAGCGCGTAAGACGAGATGCGCGCTAAATTTGAGCGGCTGCTTTGCGGCTAAACCGCGCAACGAGGCTTTGTTTTTTAGTCCGTCAAATTTGACGCTTTGGACGGGAGAGCGGTCAAATTTGAGCGTAAAAGCTTAAATTTGAGTCCGTGCTAAGGCGCGGCTCGTTGGCTGATAAAAAGCCGAATTAAAGTCGCTTTTAAAATAAGCGATGTGTTTTAGCCTTGCTTGCGTCTGCGACTTCGCAACTGCAAGCAGAATGGTGCAGGGAGCGCTTGCGCTTCCGCCCGTAAAGATCGGCTTTGCTGATCTGAGGAATCAAAAATAGCAAAAAATGTGTCGAATTTACGCCGCTTTCGAAAGAAGCGGTGTGCTTCAGGTGGGTGCAGGGAGTATTTATACTCCCGCTCGGAGGTCGGACTTTGTTCGACCGAGAAGTAAAAAATAGGAGAGAAAAATGAACCTACAAAGACGAAATGTATTAAAAGGCGGAGCGGCGCTTGCGGCGGCTCCTTTGTTTTCTAGCGTAACGGCGTCAAATTTACTCGGCGCCGAGCTAAATACGGCAAACGTACGTAACGGCGAGGTGCTAACGGCTGCTCACTGGGGCATGCTAAAAGTTAGCGTCAAAGACGGCAAGATCGTAAAATCAGAGCCGTTTCAAAAAACGAGCGAAGTGTATAATCCGCTACAACACTACACCGCCGACATGGTCTATAAATCACGCATTAAATACCCAATGGTGCGCAAAAGCTACC
>NZ_CALIII010000455.1 GCF_938018145.1 uncultured Campylobacter sp. | reverse complement strand
AGGGCGAGCAAATTGGCTTGCACGATGTCTTTTATATAGACGAAGTCGCGCTTGATTTTATCGCTACCCTCAAAGAGACTCGGATTTTTCCCACTTAAAATTTGCAGACCGAACTGCAGCACCATCGAGGCGGTTTTGTTTTTATAAAACTCCCTCGCGCCGTAAACGTTAAAGTATCTCAGCCCCACGACCGCAACGCCTCTTTTAGCGTATTTTCGGCCCAGATCGTCCATTTTTAGCTTTGAAAAGCCGTAGACGTTATTTGGCGCTTCGCATTCGCCGACTCTTTGCGGGCTTTTTGCGTTGCCGTACGTGGCGCCCGAACTTGCGTATATCATGCGCGCGCCCGTTTTTTCGCAGATATCTAGCAGGTCTTTAAAGCTATTTAGATTAGTCCTCATTAGCTCGCCTTGCTCGGTTACCGTAGTATCCGAGATCGCCGCCTCGTGAAATATCGCTTCGGGAGCGAATTTCTCGATCATCGCTAGCGTTTTAGCGCAGTTTATGTCGCCCTCGTAAATTTCGCCCGAAAAGCCGAGCAAATTTTTAAAATGCCCGAAGCTTTTTAGATTGCCGTTGCTAAATTTCTCGTCGCTTCTAAATTTATCCACGGCGAGCACTTCTACGTCTTTTAAATTTTCATCGAAATAATGCGCCAAATTTGAGCCGATGAAGCCCGCCGCGCCCGTTATTACGACCTTTTTTATATCTTTCATATTTTTCCTTCTTTTTTTAAAAACTCTAGCGCCTCAGCCACGCTTTTTAGCCGGTCGTCCAGCTTTAAATTTATCCCGACGCCGGCACTCTGCCCCGCCTGCACGTCGCTATCCTTGTCGCCTATCATGATTGAGCGCGCAAGGTCGATATTTAGCTCGTTTGCGGCATTTAGCAGCATGCCTGGCTTTGGTTTACGGCAAAGGCAATCAGCTTCCGGCGCATGCGGGCAAAAGTAAATTTTTTCTATCTTTACGCCCTCTTTTTCAAACTCGCCCAGCATAAATTTGCAAAGCTCGTCAAACTGCTCCAGCGTGTAGTAGCCTCGCCCGATGCCTGATTGATTCGTCACCACGACTAGCGCGTAGCCTGCCTGCGCAAATTCTCTCAAAGCAGCAAAAATGCCCTCTTTAAAAACGAAGTCCTCGCGTCTATAAACATAGCCCGCATCCTCGTTTATCACGCCGTCGCGATCAAGAAATAGCGCCTTTTTGGACGCCGTTTTAAACCCTGTTTTATCCATGTCGAAAATTATACAAAAAAAAGCTAAATTTAAATGAAAATCGCCGTCCGCACCGCGCTAGAAACTAATGCTAAAAACTAATGTAAAATTTAGCTTTTTGTACTATAATTTGCCCGTCACAACTCCACAAAAGGATATAAAATGAAAAAACTAATCGTTGTTTCAGGTGCAGCCGCATTGCTAGCGGGTAGCCTATTTGCCGCTGACGGCGCAACACTTTACAAAAAATGCGCAGCCTGTCACGGACCGAAAGCGGAAAAAGTGTATCTAAACAAAGTTCCTGCGCTTTCGTCTCTTTCTAAAGAAGAGATCGCTGAGGCTTTAAAAGGTTACAAAGAGGGCAGCCTAGATAAATTTAAGTCTTCTGCGATGATGAAACCTCTAGCAAAAGGTCTTAACGACGAGGATATCGCCGCTCTTTCAGAGTACATCCCTACTCTAAAATAACCCTTTTCGGCGGAGTTTTTCCGCCGATTTTTCTCTGCTTTTTATTTCGCGCTTCATTTTAGTAACTTTTTTATAAAATTTCTTTTCTTTTAAGCTTTTAGGGCTATAATCTCGTCTAAATTTCTATCAAAAAGGACGAAAGATGAAAATCTATCACATTGCAACCGCCGTTTTGGCGCTAAATTTATCTCTACTTGCGGCCGACGGCGCAGCTATTTACAAAAAATGCTCAGCCTGTCACGGCGAAAAAGCGGACGTAAAATACGCAAACAAAGTGCCTGCGCTAACTAGCATCAGCAAAGAGGACCGCATAAAAGCGCTACAAAGCTACAAAGACGGCTCAAACAATAACTTCGGCATGGGCAAGGTCATGCATCTACACGCCAAAAACCTAAGCGACGAGGACATGACGGCGGTTAGCGAGTATATCGATAGCTTAAAATAGTCTTTGCTGGTAGATTTCAAACGATCTCTGCGAAACAAATCATAAAAATCCCGCGCTTGGCTTGCATTTTTGGCAAGCCTTCGCTCGCGAGGCTCAAATTTGACTTTAAATTTGAGCTTTTGCCACTATTTAGAAAGAACAATTTTAATAGGCGCAAAGGCTCGCAAAATTTGAGTCAAATTTGACGCCGCTACACAACCAAACCCGTGAATGAAATTTAATTACTAGCTAGTTTTAACCGCATAAACGTCAAATTTGTCCGTATTGAAGCCGCTTGTGATGTCCGCCGGTTTTAAAATTTTCACCCAGATTTACCGCCCTAGCGCGCCCCTTGGTGGCAGCAAATTGAGCTCCAAATTCGCTCTATTTTAAATTCTAGCGCAAATTTATCCGCTCAAATTTGGCGCCGAATTTAACGGAGGCTAGCTAAAATTTGACGCTCAAATTTAAACCCATTATCCGTCAAATTTGCCCGCACGAATTCTGCTAAATTTAAACAAAAACACTCATTTAGGCGGCTTATAGCCCTTTTCTTTGCGGCGCAGCTCCAGCTCGTAGGCGTCGTTT
>NZ_CALIII010000454.1 GCF_938018145.1 uncultured Campylobacter sp. | reverse complement strand
GTAGCTCTTGCTCGGCTTCTGCGAGGTCAAAAGGCTTTCTACCGGTTTCAACGTATATGCACCACAAAAACGCGATCGAAGCAACCGCAAAGCTTGGGATCTGATATCCGATCTGGCCGCTTTTTACCATTGATTGGATTTCTACTAAATTTGACGTTCCGGCTGCAAGCATAACTACGATTAGGCACATTATCATCACCGGCTCTACGTAGACGGCTAGCATCTGCTCTCTACCGCCGCCGGTAGCCGCAAACGGGTTGCCGCTATCCATAGAAGCAGCGCCGAAAACAAAGCGAAGTAGCGCGCCTAGGTAAAGAATCACGAATATGTCGGAATACGCTCCAAAAATCGTGCTTTTACTATAAGTAATAGGAATAGCCGCTAGTATCGCCGCCGAAGTAGCAAACAAGAAAAACGGAGCCTGCCTAAATACCCAGTGAGAGCATGCAGGCACGGTTCTACCGCGTCTAAAAAGCTTTATGATGTCGCGATACGTCTGAAAGAAATCGCTACCTTGTTTTGATTGCAGTTTGGCTCTTAGTTTCCTAGCCATACCGTCAAACAAGGGCGCAACCAAGACGATAACGACTACTTGAAATATCATCAAAAGTATAGTCTGTAAAATTTCCATCTCACGCCCCCTATATCAAAAAGTAGCTAACCGCTAGTATCGCGCAAAGATATATGAGGATATATAGCGCGTAAACGTTGGTGTAGCCGCTTTGCATTATGCCTATTTTTTCGGCGACCTTTTCGGTAAATTTAATCACCGGCTCGTAAAATAGCCCCCACCAGATATCTTTTGGATGGTTGTGATACTCGACCGGGTTAAAATAACCTTTAGTCACGACTTTTCTCTCGCCTTTAAACAGCCAGTTCATTATTCGTCTTAGATCGCCGGTGAAAGGGCCGCCCGTCATTTGCATGCGAGAGCTGTATTTAAATCCGCAAGCCCAAGGATCGGTCTCGCGAGGTTTCTCGCGGTTTGCTTTCATTACGGCTAAGATTGCAAAAGGCAAAACCATAGTAGAACACAAGATAATGGCTATAAGCGGAGTAGAAACCACGCTGCCTAAATTTGAGGTCAAATTTATACCGTGGCTAGCTACGTAACCGCCTGCGCCGCCTATGGAATTTACGGCCGTTTGGATGTAGCCGACGACTACGTTAGCTCCTATACCAAAGCCTATACAGCCGATCATTAGCACGATCATGCCAAGCACCATAAATATCGGGCTTTCTTTTGCATTTTCCCAAATTTTCTGATCTCTTGGAGTTCCCGCAAAGATTACGGCATAAAGCTTAAGGTGCATGCCGACTAACACGCCCGTAAGCGCTAGCGCGACGACTGAAAGCGTAAAAGCGTATCTAGTAAAGATGCCCTGCTCTAGCGCGCCTTGAAGCATACCTTGATAGGTAAACCACTCGGATACGAAGCCGTTAACGGGAGGCAATGCCGCGATACCCATGATACCGATAAACATACCAACAGACGTCCAAGGCATCTTTTTAGCTAAGCCGCCTAGCACGTCCATATCGCGAGTGTGCGTAGCGTGCAAAACCGAACCCGCGCAAAGAAACAAAAGTCCTTTAAATATCGCGTGGTTAACTACGTGGTAGCATCCGGCTAAAAATCCGATCGCGGCAAGCGTCGTATTTCCGGCGGCCAGACCGTACAAACCGGTGCCAAGACCGAGCAAGATGATGCCGATGTTTTCGACAGAGTGATAAGCAAGAAGCGCTTTGTAGTCGTGCTGGCAAAGAGCGTAAAGAACGCCAAACAGTGAGCTAGCGGCACCCAAAATCAAAACCGTCAAACCAAAGTAAATGCTTAAAGGCAAGAAAAGCGTAAATTTAACTAGAGTAAATAGCGCAACCTTTATCATTACGCCGCTCATTAGAGCAGAGACGTTTGAAGGAGCGGCCGGGTGAGCCATCGGTAGCCATACGTGAAACGGCCACATACCCGCTTTACTACCAAATCCTACTAAGAATAATATAAACACCACGACGCTAACCGCAGCAGGCATATTTAGGTGGGCAAATTTGCTAAACTCGGCGCTGCCGGCATAGTGAGCCATTATTAGCAGTCCGCAAGTGATACAAAACGCGCCGACTTGAGCGATGCCAAGATACACCATCACCGCTTTTAGCGTGCCTTTGCCGTCGTTTACGAGGATGAGGAAAGACGAAATAAGCGTCATAAGCTCCCACAAAACGACGAAGCAAAATACGTTATTTGCGCTGATGACTAGAAGCATCGAAAGGATGAAAAGGTTAAACAAACAGGCAAAAACGCCTACGCTTGCTTTTTTTATGTATTCCTCCGCGTAGCTCATACCGTAGACGCTGCTGGCAAAGCCGATAAAGACGACTACGAAGCTAAAGAAATTTCCAAGCGGAGTTAGCTCGAATTTCGGCGCGTATAAAAAGTCTCCGCCAAGAGCAAAGCCCTGTATCGTCCCCATATGCGCCACAAAGTAGCAAAGTGCGTAAAAACAGCTAATCGCGCTTAGTCCAAAGCCGATTTTTACGGCTGATTTTTGAGCGCCGTAGAGCAGGATGCTAACGGCGGCGCTAACTAAGAAAAGCAGATACACGCCTACCATCTCGCACCCCCTTTTGCGCCGCTATTTTCGTCGTTCATAGCGCGCGAATTTGACGCCGCTTGCTCTCTTGCTTGCTCGCTAGGAGTTTTGTCAAGCTCCTTGATAACGATGACGTCGCCCTCGCCGTCCACGTCCTGAGCGCCGATATCGGCTAAAACGTGAGGCTCTTTTAAATTTCCGCTTCCGCGTAAAATTTTATCGACGAAAGCCTGAGCGGCTTCTTGCTCGATCTTATTGCCAAGTTTGTGATGGCTGTGCAAAGGATCGACCATGATGATCGCGCTGGTCGGACAAACCTCGACGCACGCAGGGCCGTTTTCGCGTCCGAAGCACATATCGCACTTTATCGCAGTGTTTTTCGCGCCGGCTTGACTTTCGATTTCGAGGTAGTATTTGGGCTCTACCGCGTAATTAACCGACGGCATGAGCTCGGCGCTTGAGCTTATCGCGCCGTAAGGGCAAGCGATAGTGCAGAGTTTGCAGCCTATACATATCTCCTCGTGAAGCTCGATGTAGTTATCGTCAAACCTTAGCGCCCCGGTAGGGCACACGTTCGCGCAAGGACCGTCATCGCACTGGCGACACTGCGTCGGCATGACGCCCTTTGCCTGGCGCAATACCGTTAGCCTGGCCTTTGAGAGCTTGCCGCGCTCATAGGCGCTACGGAAACATGCCGCCATGCAAGTAGCGCAACCGATACAACGTTTGTAATCGGCGATCACAAATTTATGTTGTTTCATAAATTCTCCTTTCTACTTGTTTTACGATTCTTGATTTCTCTTAAATCTTGAGCTAATTGTATTACTTTTAAAAATTTATTTCCGTCATTTGGCTGACGAATTTTGTATTTTTTAGATTAATTTTTATGAATTATTTATTTTTAAGTTTATTTTTAAATTTACTGTAAAATAGGCACTTTATTAAACTTATGCGAATATAAAAATATTACGCATAGACTATCTAATGCACTAAAAGGAGTGTTTTAGTCCTATAATGCCTCGGAAAGCTTAAGGCAAAATTTAATCTCAGCCTTTAAAAATTTGACGGAATACTTTTTGCTAGAACTCGCCGTTAGTAATATAAAAAGGATAAAAATGCAGATCAAAAACGGCGCTTCAAACGAGATTTTAAAGACCTTAGCAAACCGCGTAGCTCAAGGTCAAAAAGGCGATAAATTTTTAGCCGGCTCTACGCTTGCGGCGGCAAATTTGACGGATTTTGCCCAGATGCTAGATAAATTTAACGAAAACACAAATTTAAGTGACGCGGCGGATAAATTTGACGCGGATAAATTTCACGGCGGCGAGGCAAGCTCGTTTTTACGAAATTTAGCCCGCGACGAAAACGAAGCGCAAATCTACGCAAAACTAGAGCGCGAAGCCAAAGAAGCCGCAAAAATGTTTAAGAAATTTGATTTTATGCAGATGATGACGAAGCTAGAAATGGGCAATCTAAAAGACGGCGAGCGAGCGGAAATTTTTGCCAAGATGAACAAAATCGCAAAGGAAATTTGAGTTTATTTTTATTTCGCGCACGGAGTTAAGTTTGTACATTTGACGCGCTCTCGTAATTGAACTCAAAATTTTGCTAAAATTCGGGTAAATTTAGCGGGTAACGGGAGTAAAATTTGAATACGGCAAACAAACAAACCTCAAATTTAAACAGCGACTTTCAAGACTCAAATTTGACAAATCCCGGCTCAAATAAATTTGCGAGGGATTACGATAAAGAGCCGCTGATTATTAAAGATCATAGCTCTTTGATAATCGTTATCCAGTTTGGTTTGTTGATTTTTGTTCTAGTCGCAGCCCAGCTTGGGATACTAAGCGCATTTGATCTAAAAAAACCGCTAGAAACGGATGATTTTCCCTTCATCGCTATATTTCTTATAGTCATACCGTTTATTAGAGTTATTGAGCGAGATAGCCCTTTTAGCAAGCGTTTTATAATATTCAATCAAAATTCCATATCCATAGAGGTGGATAATGTAAGGATTGTTAGGATAAATTTGGATCAAATTACCGACATTTCAAAAAATGCCGATATAAGAAACTCTTTACCGCCGTATTTTCCGATTTCAAAAGAGTTATTTTATATT
>NZ_CALIII010000453.1 GCF_938018145.1 uncultured Campylobacter sp. | reverse complement strand
CTCGGCCGCGCTGGTCGAGTCCATATGCGCCAAAATAAGTGCGATAGTCTGAGGGTGCTCGGTCATGATAAAGTCCGCAAGCTGCTGAGGCTTGACCTTAGTAAGATAGCCGAAGCTTTTTGAGTTTTCCATACTTTTTGCGAGCTTATCGAGGATCTTTTGCGCGGTTTCAGGACCAAAGGTGCGATATAAAATTTCTTTCGCGTACTCTAGGCCGCCGCTTCTCATGTATTGATTTGACTGCATGAGAGCGTAAAATTCTTCTAAAACAGCGGCCGCTACGTTTTTATCCATGCTTTTTGCGGTAGCTATGTAGCGCGAAATTTCGGTTATGACGTCAACCTCCATATGCGAAAAGAGCAGAGTCGTGACGTCCTCGCCCAGCTGAATAAGCAAAATAGCGATCTTTTCTGGCATAGAAAGATCGTCATACACCATCTTTTGCTGTTCGTTTAGCTTTGTTGCCATTAAAAGTCCTTGCGGTTGCTAAAATCCGAGTCGTTTTTGACTAGGTCTTGTAGCAAGACGGCGATCTCCTCGCTTCGCTCTTGCACGATTAGTTTCATCTTCTCTAGCAATACGTCGTAGCGCAGATCGTCCTCGTTAAAGTTATCGCCGATACCCAGCTGCTCCTCGACCTTTTTCCTGGCGGCTTGAAATTTCTCCAGCGTATCTTCGCTGTCATCAAGCTGAATGTCGTTATCAGGTATCTCAGGCTCTTCTTCCTTGATCTCCTCGAGCATCTTAGCCATAAACGGCACGATGACTTTTTTGTAAAATATATAGAGTAAAACTGCGGCAAAAAGGTATTTTAGGATCGGCAAAAACGGCACTACGTAAAGATCGAAAAAGGACTGAACCTTGCCCGCAGGCGTCTGCCCGTCTTGGCGCTGGAACTCAAAGTTACTAACCGTGACCTCGTCGCCTCTGTTTTGATCAAAACCGATAGACTGGCGGATGAGAGCGTCGATGCGTGCCAGCTGCTCTTTTTCAAGCGGTACGTAGGCGATCTCTTTAGTCGGATTTCCGTTTTCGTCTTTTTTGTTTTCGTATTTTCCGTCCACGACGACCGCGGCGCTTAGGCGGTTTATCTTAGCAAACTGATCCTTGACGCGCTCGACTTTTTTTGAGATTTCATAGTTTGTCGTAGATGAGCTTTTTGAATACAGCTCTTTCATTTTACCGTCTTGCAGGCCTTCGACCGGACCGATATTGCTCACGGCCCCAGGCACGCCTTGCACTTCGGCTTCTTTGCTGCCTTGGCGTTTTTCTTCGACGTTTTGCTCGCTTCTAGCTACGGAGTTTGGATCAAAGGTCTCGCTTTGGCTATCTTTTCTAGCAAAGTCAAAGTCTATCGTTACTTTGGCTACGACCTTATCCGAGCCGCCCACGATAGGCGATAGGACGTTTATGATTTTTTCTTCGAGATTGTGCTCGGCGTCGCGTTTATAGCGGATTTGTTGCGTGATCTGATCGCTATCGTATTCGCCGTCCTCCTCGCCAAGCGGCACTCCGTCCTGGCTCACGATTTTTACCTGCTCGGGTTTTAAATTTGCCACCGCTGCGGCAACCAAATTTTTAATACCCGTAATTTGTTTTAAATTTAAGCTCTGTCCGTCTTTCAAATTTAACACAATAGAGGCGCTTGGCGGAGTGGCTCGCTCGGTAAAAAGCGTTTCTTTCGGTATCGCGATGCGCACGATGGCTTTATTTATCGGCGCTAGGCTTTCGATCGTGCGAGCTAGCTCGCCCTCGAGAGCACGCTGAAATTTGACCTTTTGCTCGGCATCCGTCGCGCCGAATTCTTGCTTATCGAAAATCTCAAATCCGACCTTGCCGTCTTTTAAAATCCCAAGCGACGCGATCGAGATCCTCTCGCGGTAAACGTCCGAGTTTGGCACCAAAATCGTGCCCTCGTTTAAAATTTTATACTTTACCTTATCTTTTTCAAGTTGCTGGATTATCAGCGCAGAGTCTGCGGCGG
>NZ_CALIII010000452.1 GCF_938018145.1 uncultured Campylobacter sp. | reverse complement strand
TAGGTAAAATTCTGGTATTTGACGTTCCCACCGAGTGCTGAGTGATACCTAGAGCCCAGATAACCGTTCCTGGTTTCGTATGCGCCATTATATTAGCAGCCTCTATGAGTCTATCTACCGGTACGCCGGTAACGTCCGAAGTAAGCTCAGGCGTCCAGTGTTCGGCCTCTTTTCTAACCTCTTCGATACCATAGGTTCTGTTTTCTAAAAATTCTTTATCTTCCCAGCCGTTTTTAAGGATAATGTGAATAAGTCCATAAATAAGAGCCACGTCCGTTCCTGAACGCTGACGCAAGTAAAGATCCGCGTGCGCAGCCGTTTTAGTAAAATTCGGATCCGCTACGATTAATTTTGCGTTGTTTCTATCTTTGGCTTGCAACATATGCTTCATGCCGCCGACGGGATTTGCTACAGCCGAATTCGCACCGATACAAAAGATCGCTTTTGAATTTGCCGTCATATCTCCGAAGTGATTCGTCATCGCGCCATAACCCCAAGTATTCGCCACACCGGCGACTGTTGCGCTATGTCAAATGCGTGCTACGTGATCGTTGCTGTTTGTACCCCAAAACGCCGCAAATTTGCGGAAATAGTAAGCCTGCTCGTTGTTAAATTTAGCCGAACCCAAGAAAACTACGCTATCAGGACCGTCTTCTTTACGGATTTGTAGCATCTTATCGCCGATTTCGTTTACGGCTTGCTCCCAGCTGATGCGCTCCCATTTTCCGTTTACTTTTTTCATCGGAAATTTGATGCGTTGTTTTGATTTCGTAAGGTCGATCTGATCGATTCCCTTAGAGCAGTGCGAACCCTGAGAGATCGGGTGATACATAGCCATATCTTGGCGTACCCATACTCCGTCTTTTACCTCGGCTTCTATACCGCAACCCGCCGAACAAATAGAACAAATCGTTCTAACCTTTTTTGAACCTTCGTAAGGATTTTTTATCTCCTCGTTGGTTGCCTTTCTAAACGTCTCGTTTTCGCCAAATGCCATCGTGCTACCGGCACCAAGAGCGGCAAGCTTCAAAAACGAGCGTCTTCCTATGCGTGAATCACTCATGGTTTTCTCCCTTAGTAAGCGATCTTATAGTAGTATTCCCACTCTTTGCTTTTTTTGTAAAGCACCTCTTTTTTGCTCGACTTGCCGACAACTACGCCGTTGTCGTCAGGAGCAAGCTCGTCGCTAGTCGGTTTTGCGATAGCTGCGGCGGCCAATACAGTCCCGCCTACCGCGCCGACCTTCAGAGATTTTTTGAGAAAATCTCGTCTTGATCCTTGCATGTTTTCTCCTTATTAATCTCAAATTTGAAATTTTTGAGACGTTTTTAGAAAGATATTGTTCAAATTTTGCATATTTCCTAGGCGTAGTGCGCCTTACAGGCGCGTATTTTAGGGCACTTGCATATTTTAAAATATCACTGTGCAAATTTAGCATATTTTGAGAATAAATGAAGTAAAAATATTAGATTAATTATGAAACTTAATAAATAGTTAAGGAAATCTAAAATTTAGCTTAAATTTCAATACTACATATCAAGTTATAAAAGTATATTTTATGAAAATTTAGGGCTTTTGAGCTAAATCTGGTAAATTTAGCTCAAATTTGCGTTAGAGATTATTTTTGTAGGTCGCTTAAATTTACTATAAAAGGCACGGAGCGAACGCCGGCGGCGGAGTATTTTTGTCTTAAATTATCCATCGCTTTTACGTCTGCGTCACTGACTGCACCGTCTGCCACCTTATAGTCGTCCGCAAAATATTTTCGTAAAATTTTGATCTTGTCGCTATCGGTTTTTGCGCTTGCTGCGTCTTTATATATCAAAAAGCTTTTTTGCAAAGACGAAACGTCGTGAACCGGAGTTAAGATTAGCTTTACGTTGCTTTCTTTTAACGTCGCTTCGATCTTTTCAAGCTCTAGGCGGCAGTATGGGCACTCAGGATCGGAAAACATCACGATAGTCGGCTTTTTAGAGTCGTTTCCTAGAGTGATGATATTTTCTTTTTGCTCGTTTTTATAGACTTTTGAGATGTTTTTCGCCGCTATTTCCTTTTTTATCTCTTGCAGGTAGGCTTTTTGCGCCTTTAGGTCGATGATATCCGGGAAAAGCAGGTCGCCTTTAGTAAAGATAACCTCGTCTTGGCTGACTTGACCGTTGCTCAAATTTACCACGACCGCTTCGATACCGTCGGCTATCGGTTTACGCTCGGTTACGTTTACTTTCACGCCCTCGCCGACCATCTGCGAGTAAAAACCGACTACTTGCTCGTTTGACGCAGCAAACATCGCGCAGGCCGCCATTAGCGACAAAACTATTTTTTTCATTTCATTCCTTTTTAAAAATTTGCGCGGATTATATTAGCTTTTTATAAATAGATAAAAAATCACGCTTTTAAAACTCGGTCCGTGCCGTTTTTTACGATATTTGGATCTAGATCGAGTTGCTCGAGGTAGGCGATTATGTATTTTCTACTCAAATTTAACGCCTCTTTCGCGTTCGTTACGTTTACGAATCCTTGCGCGGCGATGATGGCTTTTAGCTTCGCAAGCGCCTCGTTTAGGGCTTTTGACGTTACGAAAAGATTATGCGCGAGCCTCACCACGCGACCGATACCAGTTAGCTTTTTTAGCGCGTTATCGCCGCTAACGCGGTCTATCTCAAGCTCGTCGTAGATGTTATAGGGCGCCAAGGGAGCTAAATTTCCGCTTTGCAAAATCTCGTAAATTTTCTCCTCGAGCCTGATTTTTAGCTTGCTCATATCGACGCCAGTTTTGGTGTAGACGCCGTCGTTTTTAGCGATCATGCCCGCGCTTTCTAGCTCGTCAAGCGCCTTTTGAGCGATATTTTCGCTAGCCCACGAGAGCTTTAGGCTGATGCTCGTAGCCGAAAATACCGCAAATTCGTTCTTTTCTATCATAAATTTGACCGCGCTTTTTATCCGATCGACCGCGCTTAGATCGTAGATATTTAGCGCCTTTTCATCGACGAATACGTTTGGCGTTTGCTTTGCTATAGCGACGGCCTCCTCGTGGTTTAGCCCGAAACGCTGATAGGCCGAGATGATACCAAAGCCGTTTTTATGCGTATCTTTTAGCATCGCAAAGGCGCTTACGAAGTCCTTTTTAAGCAGCGCGTTTAAAAACGAAATTTTGCTTGATTTTTTCATCGGTTCGCTCACGGCGTTTAGCACCCTGCCGCCGCCTATGACGCGACCGTTTGCGATGAGCACGAAGGGTTCGTCAAATTTTAAAAACATATCCCTTTCAAATTTAAACGTCGCAAATATCCCGCCCTCTTTTTCGCTCAAGATGAGCGCTTTTGCGGGCGCGGCCTTTGCGCCGACGCAAAAAGTCACGCTCTGCCCATGCGTTAGCTCGCGCGCAAAAACGATCGCGTCTATCTCGCGAAATCCCCTAAAAAAGCCCTTTTTACTAAGTAGTTGGCCTTTTTTTAGATCATTTAGTTCGATTCCCGTCAAATTTAGCGCCACGCGGCTGCTAACTCCTGCGCGGTCGACGAAGTTATCGTGGCTTTGCACGCTTCGCACCTGCACTTCTTTGCCCGCGTCATAGTTAAACAGCTTCTCGTTTTTCGTCACGCTGCCCTCTATCACGGTGCCCGTGACTACGTTTCCGATACCTTTTAGGCTAAAAACGCGGTCGATGTAATACCTAAAAACGCCCTCTTGCTCGCGTTTAGCCGCCTTTAGCGTAAAAAGATAATTTCGCAGCTCATCAATGCTCGCGCTATCCTTGATACTAACCGGGAAAATCTCTAAAATTTGCAGATTTTTGTAGTTTTGCGCGGCGGCGTAAATTTCGCTTTTTCGCTGCTCTATTAGCTCCGCGCTAGCTAGGTCGCACTTGGTAAGAGCTACTACGAGGGAACGAACGCCAAGGATATTTAAAACCTCCAAATGCTCCAAAGACTGCGGCATAAGCCCGTCGTTTGCCGCTACGACGAAGAGGCACGCGTCAAATCCATACGCGCCGCTGATCATCGTTTTGATCAAATTTTCATGCCCCGGCACGTCGATAAATGCGATATTTTCGCCGTTTTTGCTCAAATTTGAAAAGCTAAGATCGATCGTGATCCCGCGCTTTTGCTCCTCCTCGAGTCTGTCGCCCTCAAAGCCGTTTAGTTCCTTTATCAGCGCCGTTTTGCCGTGGTCGATGTGCCCGGCCGTTCCTATTATTAAGCTCATTTTTCATCCGTTTCGTTGATTTTTTCTATCAAATTTTGCACGTCCGCATCTAGCACGCTGCGAAGATCGAGTAGAAATTTGCCCTCCTCGATGCGGCCGATCACGAGATTTTTCCTAAATTTAGCCTCGTTTTCGTTCGCGTTTCCTTTGACGGCTAGCGCGAGGCTAGGTATGCGTTTGTTTGGCATAGTGCCGCCGCCTACGAAGGTCGTCGTGCGCACGATTTCAAGCGGAGTTTTTAGCCGCGAGTTTATGAAATTTGCCGTGTTTTCCAGCTCCTCTACGCTTTTATAGAGCTGTTTTACCGTCGTGATAAGCTCAAATTCGCGGTTTGCGTAGGCTTTGACGCTTTGGGCCAGTAGCGATATGATCACCTTATCCACGCGCAGCATTCTTAGCAGCTGATTTTTCTTTAGCTTTGCGATGAGCCCCTTTTTGCCTAGGATTATGCCGCACTGCACGGAGCCAAAGAGCTTATCGCCGCTAAAGCTAACGAGCGAAGCGTCTTTTAGATTTTTTAGATTGGGCTCGTTGCGCTCGAGGCCGTAGGGCAGCTCGCCGTAAAATCCGCCGCCAAGATCAAAATAATCAATGAGATTTCGCTCTCTTGCTAGCGCGCTAAGACCCTGCATCGCTACTTCCTCGCTAAAGCCAACGATATCAAAATTTGACCTATGTACCTTTAAAATCAGCTTCGAGTTTTCGTTTATCGCGTCCTCGTAGTCGCGCAGGTTGGTTTTATTCGTCGTGCCCACTTCGCGCAGGATCGCGCCCGAGTTTGCCATGACTTCGGGCACGCGAAAGCTCCCGCCGATCTCGACTAGCTCGCCTCTGCTGATGATAGCTTCGCCGCCTTTTGAGAAGGTATTTAGCACCAAAAACACGGCGCTTGCGTTGTTATTTACGACGACGGCGTCCTCAAATCCAAAAAGCTCCGCGAGCAGCCCGCCCACGTAGTCGTAGCGGTTTGAGCGGCCGCCCTTTTCAACGCTGTATTCGAGGTTTGAGTATCCGGTTATCACGGGCTCGGCTCGGCGTAAAATTTCAGGATCGATCGCGCTACGGCCGAGATTCGTGTGGATGATGACGCCGGTTGCGTTTATCAGGCTGCGCAGGCTCAAATTTGACGCCTTTTCGTATCTTTCGAGCGTATTTTGGACGATGTCGTCAAGCCCCGGGCAGTTTTGCCCGCCTAAAATTTGAGCGCGCAGGCTCTCTAGCTCGGCCCTAGCGACTTTGGTTAGCAAGCTCGTGTCAAGCCCGAAAAATCGCTCGTTTTTTATAAATTTATCTATCTGCGGGAGTTTTCGTAGTTCGTTCAAATTCGCTCCTAGTAAATTTGTGTTACCGAGCGCGATTTTAGCATAAATTTGGATAAATCTAATCTTATTAAAAAAAATAAATGTAAAATTTCAGAGCCTATTAATGCCTTTAGTATTAAAATGCGCTCAATTTTGATAACGCGTAGCGCGGGGAGAAAATCATGAAAGAATTCGGTTTTTACAACGATTTTGACGAGAATTTGATGCTAAACGAGCAGATCGAGATAAACGGCGAAGGCGAGTATCTCGTCTCAAATTCGCCCAAACTAAAGGCAAGCGTCGTAGCGCCGGAGATAAATTTTTATCTAAAAAACACCGCAGACTCGGTGCTGGATAAGGCTAAAAACACGCTTTTGCTTTATGAGGCAAGAGCTAGCGCCTTTGACCTAGCGCGCGACATCGACTACGAAAAACCAGTCGGCAAAAACGTCGTGATCGTTAGCAACGGCGGGCGCGAAAATTTGGCGAATTTGCTTAAGGAAAAAGGCTTTAAAACCATCGAGCTGACGCATTTTGAGATCAAATTTATCTACGGAGCCGCAGGCGAGCTAAGCGTGCTAGTGCTGCGCCCGGACGGCGAGTTTGAGGTGGACTGCGACTTTTTCCTCGTAGAAAACGCGCGCGAATACATGCTAAAACAAAGCGGCTGCTACGAGATCGCGGGCAAAAGCGACGAGGAAATCGCCGCGCAGCTAGACGCGCAAAGCCCGAAATTTAAATTTAAAAGCCACGTCCACTACGACTCCACGATCTGCCAGTACCACGAGCGCAGACACGAGATCTGCGGCAGATGCGTCGAGGCCTGCCCTACGGTAGCGATCCTAAAAGAGGACGAGACCAAGCACCTAGTTTTCTCCCACATCGACTGCGTAAACTGCGGCGGTTGCGTTAGCGTCTGCCCTAGTGGCGCGCTTGACTACTCAGATATGCCGCGAAACTCGTTTGCCCAGATAGCCAAACTATACCGCGGCCGGATCGCCCTCGTCGTACCCGCAAAGGCAAATTTAGAAAACTTAAGCGTAAATTTACCCGCAAACGTGCTTCCTTTTGCCATTAGCGGCGAGAGATTTTTGAGCGAGACGCATCTGCTAACGCTACTTCAAGAAAGCGGCGCGCAGGTCGTGATCTACGAGCAAAATATCGGCAAAGGCACCAAAGACGCGGTGGATATCGTAAATCAAATTTACGAGCTCAAATTTAACGAAAAAGCCGTCCTCGTCGCGCAAAACGAAGACAAACTAAAAAGCGCCCTATCTCAGGCCAAATTTATCGAGGGCTCGCAGCACTCCATCGCCGAGTACGCCCTTCCTAAGCGCGAAATTTTCGCTAAACGCCTAGAGTGGCTAGTCGGAGATCAAAATTTAGGCTCCGTTAGCACCACCGAGCTCATCAGATACGGCCGCGTCGAGATAAATCAAGACACCTGCACGCTGTGCCTAAGCTGCGTGGGAGCGTGCAACGTCGCTGCACTAGTTGCGGACAAGAAAACAAACTCCATCGTCTTTAACCCGAGCGTCTGCACCGCGTGCGGATACTGCGAGCTTAGCTGCGCGGAAAAAGACACGATATTTTTACGCCCGGGCAAGATTGATCTGGAGCCTAGTTTCTTTACCTTTAGCGAGCTAGCCAGAGACGAGCTTTTCGCCTGTATCGAGTGCGGCAAGGAGTTTGCGACCAAAAAGGCCGTCGAAAAGATCGCCGCGATCATGGCGCCTAAATTTAACGGCGACAAAGCCAAGCTAAAGACGCTGTACTGCTGCTCGGACTGCAAAGCCAAAGTGATGATAAAAGCGCAAATGGATCAAATGAGAGAAGAGGTTTTAAATGGATAATAACTTAACCAAGGCGCGCGCGTATTTTTACGAGTTTTTGGCCTATCCGCTGTTTTTTCACGAGCACGGCGGTAAATTTGACCGCTGGCGCGAGCAGCTAGCCTACCTGGCGACTAGTCCAGTTACGCCTGCAAGTGAAGCCGCGTTTGCAAATTTAGCCAAATTTGACTTTGAGAAATTCGCCAGAGAGCAAAACGACGTGCTTTTTGACTTTTCTTACTCCAACATCCCGCTAAATGCCTCATTTTACGAGGACGGGCGCGACGACGGCGCGGCTAGGCTGCGCGTGATCGAGTGTCTGAAGCTAAGCCCGTACCGCAGAGACAAAGAGGTCTGCAAAGACAGCGAGGACTACGTCGGATTTATATTTTTAGCCACGGCGACCTTTTTGCGCGACGAGATAGCGGGCGCGGCAAATATCAGCAGCAAGCTATTTACGGACGTTACGAATAAATTTATCGACGAATTTATCAGATTTTTATCCGCTCACAAAAATGCGGACTTTTTCGCCTCTTACGCGGTTATCTTGCGCGATTTTATCGAGCTTGAGCGCGCGGTGCTAGGCGTGGAGGCACCTCCTGCGCCGATCGGCGACAGTGCGGCGGTAGCCTCGATGAAAAAAGAGCCGTTTCAAAGCAAGATGCCTACGGCCAAAACCAAACTCCGCTGGGAGGAGTTCTCGCCCGTCATCTCGCAAGAGTTCGACGACTGAGGCTTGCGCGCTTAAATTTGCTTGCTAGACTCGTGCCGGCAGGCAAATTTAACTTGCCCGAGTCGCCCGAGCGGCCGTTTTCTCGTCAAATTTGCGCTTTAAATTTGACGAGATAAACCCGTCCGTTTTCGGCGCGATTTTTTAGCCTCTTTAACCCGCCCAAATTTACTCTCGTTTTTCAAATTTCACTCAAATTTAACCGCCCTTTGGCTACTATTTCGCAAATTTAGTAATAAGCAAAAGGATCAAATTTGCAAAGCTTTTTTAAATTTATATTCACACTCGCCGCCTTTGCCGCCGTCCTCTTTTACCTTTCTTTTTTAGGAGTTAAATTTGATAAATTTGGATCAGGCTCTATGCCGACTGGTTTTACCGTCACTCCCGATACTAAGATAGACCCGAACTCCGAGCTAGCTAAATACGTAACGCAAGAGGAAATAGAGGCGTTTGGATTCGGTTCGTCCGATATAGTTTGTGATAAAGAGAAAAACGCTACGCTAGTACCTTTAAGAGCCGCTCTTGATAGAAAAGATACCGATTTTGTAGTTAAATTTATAAAAGATAACAACCTAAGCGTAGACGTAGAGATGAGAGATAAAAGAACCCCGCTGATGTACAGCTCTTTTAGAAACGACGTAAATACCTCTAGTACTCTAATAAATTTAGGAGCTGACATAAGGGCTAAAGATAGATTCGGTCTATCTCCTATGGCTTACGCAATTATGCTAAACTCTGTTGATACGGCTAAAATACTACTAGAAAAAGGGGTTAAATTTGAAGAGGTGGAGTATGTATCGCCGCATACCCATACAAACAGATACTATGATTCTTCCAGATTTGAATCCATAATCATAAACAGCGAGAATAACATAACAATACGCTACAAATACGATCAGGGGCGTCCAGAGACGGACTTAAACGATCCCCAATGCGTAGAGTCGAGCACCAGGTATAAATCAGATCCGTTTAAATACTTAGTAGATAGAAATCTACCCCAAATGGCAGAACTAATGCTAAGCAAGGGGTATAAACCTAAAAAATTTAAAATGGGTATCGGGCTAGAAGGTATAAAAGACGAAGAGAAAAATAGGCCGTTAGAACAAAGCGGCTGGGCATATCTAGGCAACTACGAAAACTACGAGCCCATGCTTGACGTCTTTATAAAATACAACCTCCCTAATGCTCCAAATAAAGAGCAGCTAAAGGAGGCGTATAAAGTGTGCAATGATAATTTAAAATATTATACAAAAGAAAAAGAGAAATACATCTATAAAATGAATCAAGGCAGAGACGAAGAGGCTGAGGAAAAGATAAAAAGAACCAATAATAAATACAAATATGCTCCTTATTCGCTACTATATGAAGACGGTCTTTTACAATACAAACCAAAGCCGATAGACCCGAAAATGATAGAAAAATTTGATAAAGATATAAATTTCTACAAACAACACTGCCCCGACGAAAATGCAACATTTAAAGACGCTAGAGCTTTTATAG
>NZ_CALIII010000451.1 GCF_938018145.1 uncultured Campylobacter sp. | reverse complement strand
TTGGACGGGCTAGACCCGCATCTTTACGGCGCTAAATTTGACGGCGAATTTGACGGGATTAAATTTAACGCGCAGCCTAGCGAGGCTAAATTTACTATCGCAGACGAGCGTAAATTTGACGGCGAAATTTACGCTGCGAGTTTAGCTGCGCTAGAAAACTACAAAAAAGCTTTTGCAAGGCGTGTTTACGAGCATTTTATAGCTAAATTCGCTCCAGCTGTAAACCGCAAGATAAACCGTGTCGTCGTTCGCAAAATGACTACTCGCTGGGGTAGCTGCAACTCGCGCAAAGGCTATATAAATTTAAGCCTAAATTTGATCGAAAAAGCTCCCGAACTAGTCGAATACGTCGTGCTTCACGAGCTAGCCCACCTCATATACCCGCACCATCAAAAAAGCTTTTATGGCTTCATCACAGGGCTTATGCCTGATTTCAAAACGCGAGAACAACGGCTAAACAAAAAATAATTTTAAATATGCTAAAATAGAATATTTTTAATTTAAAGGGAGATAATGAAAAAACTTCTAATGCTAGTTGCCGCGGTTTTTGCTCTGGGCGGCGATTTTGAGGACGGTGTAAAAGCCTACGAGAGCTCTAAATTTGTAATGGCTCGCGAGAAATTTGCAGCTGCCTGCGACGCGAACAACGGCCTAGCCTGCGCAAAACTAGGCGCGCTTTATCAGCTGGGCAAAGATATCCTGCCTGACACCAAAAAAGCGCTTGAGCTATACGAAAAAGGCTGCGAACTAGGCTCTAAAGAGGCCTGCTCGGGTGCCGGCGGGATATACGTATCAAGCGACAAAGAAAAGGCGCGTGCACTGCTAAATAAGGGTTGCGAGCTTGGCGACGGCTTTTCATGCGCGACTGCGGGATCGTATCTGCTAGAGGAGAAAAAATTTAAAGAAGCCTACGCGCTTTTTGAAAAAGCATGCAAGATAGGCGATAGCCTCGGATGCCAATTTGCAAGCGATCTAAAACGCTCAAAAAGACTTTAATTTTGCTTACTCGGGTTAAATTTGACGGTTAAATTTAGCCCGATTTTATCTTTTCTATACACTACTTCCAAAACGAAAGCTTTTAAAATTTACGAGAGAGTAATCAACAGGCCGAGAAAGCGCAGGCTCTAAGCACCTACGCCGACTCTCTTTTCCGCTTTATTTCGTATCCATTGAAATGCAAATAACACCGCATAAAGCGAAACGCCGATCGCGTAAGAAATGTATTCGTTTGGGATAAACGGGATGTACTTGGCGCACATATTAGGCACCAAAGTTAGCGGCACGACGCACAAAAGTAATGCGCGCTCTAGCATGCTTACGCGTTTAACGAAATACCCCTGAAGCGCCGAAGAAAAGGCAAACATACCCACTAGCGCCGTACCGAAAATCAGCGCCATCTCGAGCGGATTTGTTATCCACACGATGCCTTTTGCGTCGTTTGGATTGGCGGCATCTACGCTTTCTATCAAAAGCAGCTTGTTGTTAAACACGAACGAAAACGGCAAAATCGTCGTGCGCAGGTCGTAGAAAAAGCCTTGCACGCCCACAGTTACCGGGTTTGCTTTGGCGATACCGGCCGCAGCGTATGCCGCGATACCCACAGGCGGCGTATCGTCTGCCAGGATACCGAAGTAAAAGACGAAAAGATGCACCGCGATGGCCGGTATGAGAAAGCCGTTTTTGTGCGCCAAAAACAAAATCACCGGCGCGACTAGCGAGCTAACTACGATATAGTTTGCCGTCGTCGGCAAGCCCATGCCTAGTATCAGCGACATTATCGCCGTGAGAAAGAGGATGAGCACGATGTTGTTGCCGGCTAAAT
>NZ_CALIII010000450.1 GCF_938018145.1 uncultured Campylobacter sp. | reverse complement strand
TTTTACGCGAGCGAGAAAAAGACCTTTAAACTGGACGAAGAGTTAAACGATATCACGATAGACGCTTCAAGCTCTATCAAAGGCGTACTAAGCGCAAATAGCGACAAGCTCGTAAACTACCCTTACGGATGCTCCGAGCAACGCTCAAGTAAGCTTTTTGAGCTAAATTTCCTAGTGCTTGGCGGAGACGATTCTAAAGAGGCCAAGGCAAAAGAAGCCGATAGAAAAAGGTTCGTCGAAGCAGGCTTGCAAGACGTAATCAATATGCAAAAAACAGACGGCAGTATCGGCTACTGGAATCAGCTAGGCTACACGAACAACTTTGCCTCTATCTACTCTATCGATATGCTATTTACGCTTGAAAAATCAGGCTTTGCGCTAGATAGCCACGTAAAAAGTAAAGCTATCGACTGGCTAAAAGCGTTTGGCAGCAACGATAACTTCCAAGCCCTTTACGCAGCCTACGTCCTAAGCACGCAAAAGAAACTCGATAGATCAAAGCTAAACGCTCTATACGATCAAAAGAGATACCAAAACAGCGCGCTTGACGGATACTTGATGGCAGCGATCCTCAAAAACGAGGGACTAAATAAAGAGAGCGAAAAAGTGCTAAAAGGACTAAACAAATCGACCTTTGACCGCGAAAAAGAGCTAGCCGATAACTTTGGCTCAGAGATCAGAAACAAAGCCTTTATGCTACTTTTACACGCTAATCACTTTGAGAAAAACGCATTTAGCGACGAGCTAGCCGACTACCTGATCGCTCGCGTAGATAAGCTACATTCGACGCAGGAGCGCGCATTTACGCTAAGAGCGCTAAGAGCTTATATCAAAGACGTCTCAAGCGAGAACAAATTTAAGCTAATCGCCGACGGACACGATCTAAATTTCGACGGTCGCGGAGCTATCAACATCGCTCCTAAAAAGCCTGAGATCACTATAGTGCCCCAAAACGGCGCAGCCGTGTATCTAGGCGTTAGCGCGTCAGGCTACAAAAAGCTAGACGTAAATCACAAATTTGACAAGAAAGGGCTTGATATCTATAGAACCTTCGTCGGCAAAGACGGCAAAGAGATCGATATCAACGCGCTTAAGGTAAACGATATCATCTACTCTAAGCTATCGCTAAAAACGAATGAGTTTATCAGAAACGGCGTGATAAACGAAACGATCAGTCCTTGCCTTGAGGTAGTAAACGAAAATATCGTACCAAACGTAAGAACTGAAGCTACGAAAAACTCTTTAACTCTCGAGCATCAAAACATCGAGGACGACAGAGTTTTGAGCTTTTATAGTTTGAGTGCCAGCAAGGATGCGCACGTGCTTTATACGCCTCTTCGCGTCGTCATGAGCGGTAAGTGCATGCTACCTGCGGTCATCACGGAAAACATGTACGACGAGAGCATGAGCGACTACGATCTAGCTCAGCACGAATTTATCGTCAAATGATCCTTTGCGAAGCGGTTTTTTAGCCGCTTCGCTTTCTTTGCCTATTCTTAAAAACAACCTATTTTAAACATACTATTAGCAAATTTGTAGTAAAATCCGACATTTTTTAAACAATTATTAAGGATAAAATATGGCGGAATTTTACGACGCAAAAGAAGTAGAAGATAAATTTTATAAAATTTGGGAAGAACGCGGATATTTCGAGATAGACGCGAACAAAAACATCCGCAAAGACGGCCGTAAATTTTGCATCATGATGCCGCCTCCAAACGTAACGGGCTCGCTTCATATCGGGCACGCGCTAACCTTTACGTTGCAAGACATAATGACGCGCTACAAAAGAATGGACGGCTACAAAACGCTGTGGCAGCCGGGCCTTGATCACGCCGGTATCGCCACGCAAAACGTCGTTGAAAAGCAGCTCCTAGCCCAAGGCATCAAAAAAGAAGAGCTCGGACGCGAAAAATTCGTAGAAAAAGTCTGGGAATGGAAAGAAAAAAGCGGCGGAATGATCGTTCACCAGATGCGAAAACTAGGCATCTCGCCGGCATGGTCGCGCCAAAGATTTACGATGGATGAAGGGCTAAGAAAAGCGGTCAAAAAAGCCTTCGTAAATCTCTACGAAAAAGGGCTCATCGTACGCGAAAACTACATGATAAACTGGTGCACGCACGACGGCGCGCTCAGCGACATCGAGGTCGAGCATAAGGAAAACAAAGGCAAGCTTTATCATTTGAGGTACTATCTCGCAGACGATCAAAATTTAACATCAAATTCAAATAAGCAAGCCGAAGTATCGTGCGATGAATTTGCGGGTTGCAAGAGGGGTGCCAATGAGGCACAAAATTTAAACCAAAAAGAGGAGGCGAATTATCGTGAAGAGAGGCGAGGCGGAGTGGATTTTGACGACGGGAGCGCACCGGTCGTGCGTGACCGAGGAGAAATCCGCTCTAACAAAGCATATCAAAGCGAGAATTTGCCGTATATCGTTGTGGCAACAACAAGGCCGGAGACCTACTTCGGCGATACCGCGGTAATGGTCAATCCAAACGACGAGCGCTATAAAAATTTGATCGGCAAAAAAGTCGTGTTGCCGATAATCGGTCGCGAGATCGAGATCATCGCCGACGAGCACGTCGATATGGAGTTTGGAACGGGTCTTGTTAAAGTCACCCCGGCGCACGACACTAACGACTACGAGGTCGGCAAAAGGCACGATCTAAAATTTATCACCGTTTTTGACGAAAAAGGTATCCTAAACGAGCAGTGCGCGCAGTTTAAGGGGCTTGAGCGACTAGAGGCCAGAGACGTCATCGTCGCAGAGCTAGAAAAGCTCGGAAACGTCGAAAAAATCGAAGACTACGAAAATCAAGTCGGCTACTGCTACCGCTGCAAAAACGTCGTCGAGCCATACATCTCAAAGCAGTGGTTCGTCAAAAAACAGATCGCAGACGACGCGATCGCAAAGGTCGGCGAAGGCTTAGCCAAATTTTACCCGGCTCACTGGATAAACAGCTTTAACGCCTGGATGCGCGAGCTTCGCGACTGGTGTATCTCGCGCCAGCTATGGTGGGGACATCAGATCCCGGTATTTTACTGTGGCGAGTGCGGACACGAGTGGGCGGACGAAGGCGATCCGACGCAGTGTCCAAAATGCAAAAGCGCAAATTTCCATCAAGACCCGGACGTCCTTGATACCTGGTTTAGCTCGGGGCTTTGGCCGTTTAGCACGCTTGGCTGGGGCAACGGCGAGGAGCTAAAAAACGAGAAATGGTTTGACGGCGATTTGGCCGAATTTTACCCAAACAACCTGCTAATCACCGGCTTTGATATCTTGTTTTTCTGGGTAGCTAGGATGATGTTTCAGGGCGAAAACGCGCTAGGCAAGCTGCCGTTTGACGATATCTACCTGCACGCTTTGGTTAAAGACGAGCAAGGCAGAAAGATGAGCAAGAGCCTAGGCAACGTCATCGACCCGCTCGTTAGCATCGAGGAGTACAGCGCCGACGTCCTGCGATTTACGCTTGCGCTACTTGCCGTGCAGGGACGCGACATCAAGCTAAGCGACGAAAAGATGAAGCTCGTGCGAAATTTTACGAACAAGCTTTACAATGCGAGCAAATATCTGCTACTAAACGAGTCTAAATTTGCAAATTTAAGCGACGCCAAAATCGAAACAAAGCTTGGCAAATACATGCTAAGCCGCTTTAACGAGTGCGTGCGCGAAGTGCGAGAGAACATCGACGCCTACCGCTTTAACGACGCGGCAAACGCGATTTATAAATTTTTATGGGACGAGTTTTGCGACTGGGGCATCGAGCTTAGCAAAGCCGACAAAGGCAGCGTAAAGGAGCTTGGAGCGATATTTAAAGAAGCGATGAGGCTACTAAGTCCTTTTATGCCTTTTATCTCAGAATACCTTTTCCACGAGCTTAGCGGTTCAAATTTAGAAAACGCAAGCTCGATCATGATAGAGGCGTATCCGCAGGCTAACGAGCGCGACTTGCAGATAGAAAAGACCTTTGAGCTGGTGATCGAAGCCATCGTCGCGATCCGCCGCGCAAAGGCGACCATCGAGCAAGGCAACTCAAAAATCCCAAAAGCTTTCATCAAGCTAAACGGAAACGAGAAATTGACTGAGGCGACAAACTACATTGCGCTGCTAGCTAAATGCGAGCAGATCGAGTTTTGCGACGCTAAAATCGAAAACGCCGCGCGCGACGTGAGCGAAAATTTAGAGGCATTCGTGCCGCTTGAAGGCGTGGATATGAGTGCTGTGATCATGCGACTGCGGTCGCAAAAAACCAAACTAGAAAAAGAGATAGCAAAGCTCTCAAGTATGCTAAATAACGAGAAATTCGTAGCCTCCGCCCCGCAAGCCGTGGTCGAAGCCAACCGCGAAGGACTGCAAAGCGCGCAGGAAAAATTCGCCAAAGTATGCGACGAACTAAAGGTATTTGGCGAGTAGTCCGCTCGTTTGAGCCTAAATTTTAAATCAAGGAGAAAAAATGAAAGGTAGCATCGGTGGATTTACTTTAGGCACGGTCATAGCCGTCGCACTATCATGGGGAGCCAATAAGAGCATATTGTGGGCGATAATTCACGGATTTTTAAGTTGGATATATGTGATTTATTATTTGCTGATGAAGTGAAACTTTGTCACTAGTTAAATTTAAAGGATAAAAATGAGTCAAAAGATAAAAATAGCAGTTTTAGGATATGGAAATTTGGGTCGCGGCGTGGAGCTTGCCGTGCGAAATAGCAAGGATTTAGAGCTTTCGACAGTTTTTAGCCGTAGGAATCCAAGCGAAGTAAAAACATGCGGCGCGCCGGTGTTTAGTGCGGATGAAATTTTATCGCACAAGGGCAAATTTGACGTTTTGGTGCTTTGCGGCGGTAGCGCGACGGATCTGCCGACTCAGACGCCTGAGTTTGCGCAGAGTTTTAACGTCGTAGATAGCTTTGATACGCACGCAAAAATCCCAGAGCACTTCGCCGCGGTAGACGCCGCCGCTAAAAAAGGCGGAAAAGTTGGCATCATAGCCGTAGGCTGGGATCCGGGGCTGTTTTCGCTAAATAGACTATTTGGCGAGAGCGTGCTGGAAAACGGCATCAGTTATACGTTTTGGGGCAAAGGCGTAAGCCAAGGCCACTCAGACGCCATCCGCAGGATCGAGGGCGTCGTGGATGCACGCCAATACACCGTGCCGATAGAAAGCGCCTTGGAGCGAGTTCGCGCGGGCGAAAATCCAAAACTTAGCACGCGCGAAAAACACCTGCGCGAGTGCTACGTAGCGGTGCAGGACGGCGCCGATAAGGCACGCATCGAGCATGAGATAAAAACGATGCCAAACTACTTCGCCGACTACGACACGAGCGTGCATTTCGTAAGTCTTGAAACGCTTAAAAAGGAGCATGGCGGCATCCCTCACGGAGGATTTGTTTTGCGAAGCGGAGCGACGGGCGAGCGTGGCGAAAATAAACACCTGATCGAGTTTTCGCTAAAGCTTGATTCAAATCCCGAATTTACCGCTAGCGTGCTCGTAGCCTACGCTCGTGCGGCATATCGCTTAGCAAAAAGAGGTGAAAGCGGTGCTTTTAGCGTATTTGACATCGCTCCGGCGCTTCTTTCGCCAAAGAGTGCGGACGATCTAAGGCGCGAAATTTTATAAATTTTAGCAGCGCTTCGGCGGAATTATGAATGAGGAAATTTGAGTGATAAAAATAGAAAATTTAAAGAAATTTTACGGAGCGACGCAGATCATAGACGGCGTCAGCCTAACCGTAGAAAAAGGCGAAATTTTCGCCATCGTAGGCCACAGCGGCGCGGGTAAATCCACCCTGCTTCGCTGCATAAACGGCCTAGAGGACTATCAAGGCGGCAGCCTAAAGGTATTTGACAAAGAAATCTCGGCGCTAAAAGATAAAGAGCTAAGAGAACTTAGGCGAGATGTGGGGATGATATTTCAGCACTTCGCGCTGATGGCGAGGAAAACGGCGTTTGAAAACATCGCTACTCCGCTTAAATTTTGGGGTTACTCAGACGGCGATATCAAAAAAAGAGTGAGCGAGCTACTAGAGCTAGTCGGCCTTGCAAACAAAGCCGCAAGCTACCCGGGCGAGCTAAGCGGCGGACAGAAACAACGAGTCGCTATCGCCCGCGCCCTTGCGCTAAGTCCAAAAATTTTACTCTCCGACGAGGCAACCTCGGCGCTTGATCCAAATACGACAAATTCGATACTCGAGCTTTTAAAACAGATCAATCAAACGCTAAATATCAGCGTCGTTTTGGTCACGCACGAGATGGAGGTCGTAAAAAGCATCGCGCGCCGCGCAGTGCTGCTAGAAAGCGGCAAGATAATCGGCAGCGGTACGATCGAGGAGCTATTTTTAAAACCGGACGAAAAGATGAAGGAATTCCTCGGCGAGGATGAAATTTTACCGAGCGAGGGCGTAAATATCAGGCTCTTTTTCCCCAAAGAAGTCGCACAAAACAGCGTCATCACGCACATGGCGCGCACGCTAAACATCGACTTTAACATCGTCTGGGGCAAGCTTGAAAAGCTAAACGAAAACGTGCTAGGCTCGCTCGTCATAAACGTCGATCCTAAAGACGAGGCGCGCGTGACCGAGTACATCAAGCAAAGCGGCGTATTATGGGAGGTAGCGTGATGTTTGGCATAGATTTTTCTAAATTTCCCGACGTTTTCGAGCGCATCTTGCTCCCGGCCATCGGCGAGACGCTCTATATGAGCGTAGTTTCGACGCTTTTAGCG
>NZ_CALIII010000449.1 GCF_938018145.1 uncultured Campylobacter sp. | reverse complement strand
TTACGCAAGTGTACTGATTTTAAAGCACTTTATCTGCTTAAATTTAATAATCATTTAAAACAAATTTATGTATATTTTCTCTTTTACAATCACTTAAATTTGACGAAAATTTGAGCGTCAAATTTTGCAAATTTAAAACCAAAACCGCCGAAAGAGAGAAAAATGGATAAAAATTTTAACAAAGCAAGAACTCAAGGCATCCTCGGCGCGGTTTGCATCCTGTGTGCGAGCGCGAGTTTTCTAGTGAGCGATCAGAGCCTGTTTTGGATCGTTCGCACGCTAGCGTGGCTGTTTGCGCTGACGTTTTTCCACTATGCGCTCATCCGCGCGCAGGAGCTGTCAAACTCAAACGTTTTTACTATCTTCAAATACGCCTACAACGGCTTTTTAGCAGTGATCCTCTGCACTGTCGCGCTCTACGTTTTTGATAAAAACTATCTCAGCCTCATCTCCCGCGTCATCATCCCGCTTGCCGTATTTGCTGTCTCTATCGCGTGGGTCGTCATAAATCTCAAACTCGCAAAGGCCTCAGGCTGCGCGCTTTTTAGCATTTACGCGTGGATGCTTGCCGCTAGCCTGAGCGCAAACTTCGCCTACGGCATGCTAGGAGTCCTCTCGCCCGCCCTCATCGCTCCTATCGTCAAATTTGAACCCCTCGCAAACGCGCTTTTTGATCTAGCGACTTCGGGCGTATTGCTCGCGGCGTGGATCAGTGTGGAAAATTTCTCAAACGAGCAAGGCGAAATTGAGATAAATTTGACCAACCAGCACGGCGATAGGCCAAATTTAAACGCCCAAAACGCAAGCGAGCCGAATTTTAGCAGCCGTAACGAGCTAGCGACAGAGCTCAAATTTGACGCCGATCAAAGCCGCACAAATAAAATCCTAACCAAAAAAGAAAACGCGCATGAAAATTCTTACGAACGAGAAACGTTAAAAGCAGCCAAAAAGCAGGGTATCATCTCGTGCCAGCTTATGCTAGCGACCGTTGCCGTATCGTTTTTTGCCAAGCTTTATCTGATATTTACGCGGCCGCACGGCGAGTCGCAAGAGCAGCTGATAAAACTGCTTGAAGGCTCGGTAAATTTCGTGCTTTTTCTCGCCGCGGCCGTTTATATGTGGTACGCGCTTAAAAAACTAGAGGAAATTTACGACGCCGACGTGCTTAGCATCTATAAACAGATGATTTTTGTATCTATCGTATTTGCGGTAGTTGGTATAGCGTTTGGCTTTATACGCGGCATAGAGGACCGACCTGCTACTGCTGGTACTGGGCTGGCGGGACTGTTTATACTAGCTATCGCCGTCTATCTTGCTGTCCTTTGGGCTAAGTTAAATTTCAGTCTTGCAAAGATTACGGAAAACAATCTTTTTAAGACTTACGTATTTTTCGCTATCGCTAGCTTTATTATCGCCTTTGCGCTGCAGATAATGCTATCTATAGGCTATTTTACGGCGGTCTTTTCCATACTGCTTGCAGCACTAGCCATCGCGATACTTTACGTGCTACCGACTGCGTTTTACCTATACGCTTGGACTATGATAAAGGAGGAATGAGATGAGAGAAAACGAACAAGATTTGACCTAAAACAAAACCCAAATCATCGAAAAAGCAAAGCAAGAGGGGATACTTTCGGCTTGCTTTATGTCTTTTACGGTTTTGGTGCTTTACGTTGAGGATTTTTTCCCAAAACTTCAAGAAAAGCACAGCTGGACGGCGCTAAGCATACTTGCGCTCGTTTATCTTTATAAGGCGCTTAAAAAGCTCCAGCCCATGTGTGAGACTAATCTCATGCGGCCGTTTCACGCGTATTTGGTGCTAGGGATTGTTACGGCGGCGGCTCTGCTAGCTGGGATACTTTACAATCCTATTTTTACGCTTTTGTTTCTTGTTTTACTTGTGGTTACGATGATTTTTTGGATGATTTTAAACTTTAGACTATCGCGTATCACGCAAAATCCGCTGTTTAAATTTCACTCCGTCATGCTCATAGTCTCTGTCGCATCTAGCCTCACGGTACTTTTTCTAAAAGCAAACCCGGGCTCCGCGCTTTACTATGCGGACGCTGAGATAACGGCGACGGCTCATGCTTTGCTCGTTGGTGCGTGGTGCGGCGTGGAAGATGTGGAGGATATTTAGCCAAATTTGGCGCAAAATACGCGGATAACGGCTCTGCACAGTTTAAATTTGACTTACCGAGTAGCCGAGCAAAATTTGGCAAATTTGAGTTAATTTTAGCTCCGCTCGGCTTTGTTAAATTTGCCATAGCGCCGCTCGCAAATTTATTTTTATAAAAATAGGTAAGCGCCGATTTTGCCGCCGTT
>NZ_CALIII010000448.1 GCF_938018145.1 uncultured Campylobacter sp. | reverse complement strand
ATGCCTAGCGCACGCTCAATTTTGCTTCAAAACTCGAAAAATCATCTCGCGATACTTCGCCTTATCGTTTTACGTTCAAAATTAAAACCAAATTTACCAAATTTTACGCACCGAAACCCGCATCTTGACGGCGCTAAATTTGGTTTAGTCAAAATTTAGCACGCTGCGCGTTTTTAAATTTAAGCTGCTAGCTTTAATGAAATTTGCAGTTAAATTTAGTAAAATCGGCAAAAATTATTCAAGACAAAATAGGCGTATTTTAACCAAGAGTGCAACATACGACCGTTACGAATTTAAATAAAAAAGGCGAAGTATCGCACAGCTAGACTAGGCGGCTGAAAATTTTGCGACGGGAGTTACCGTGCGGGTAATGACCGAGCAAAATTTTAAGACAACGACGTATAGCGCCGCGAGACGAGCCGTAGAAAGGTAAAATGTTAGTTCATATTTGCTGCTCCGTCGACAGCCACTATTTTCTGCAACGCCTGCGCGCCGATCGCCCGCACGAGCGTCTAATCGGCTATTTTTACGATCCAAATATCCATCCGTACAGCGAGTTTTTGATGAGGTTTCGCGACGTAAAAAGGAGCTGCGAAAAGCTAGGCGTCGAGCTCATCTGCGGCGAATACGAATATGAAAGCTGGCTAGAGGGTGCAAAGGGGCTTGAAAACGAACCGGAAAAGGGCAAGCGCTGTGCTTATTGCTTTGATTTTCGCGCGGGAAATTCGGCCAAAAAAGCGCGCGAACTAGGCGAAAAATCCATCACTACGACGCTGCTGATGAGCCCGAAAAAGGACTTCTCGCAGCTTGAAGCCGCGCTAAATAAGGCTGCGGGCGAATACGGCCTTGAAACCTTTGCCGTGGACTACCGCGCTGGCGGCGGCACGAACGCGCAGTTTGAGCTTGCAAAAAAAGATAAACTCTATCATCAAAACTACTGCGGCTGTATTTTCGGGCTTAGCAAGCAGCGCGAGGCGCAAAAACTGCCGCTTAGCGAGCTGATGAGCGAGATTAGCGGGCGAGTGATGCCAGGCGGCATCGAGGAGCGTCTGGAGCTTTATGAAAAGGTACGCGAGTGCGAGGCTGCGGGCGCGCCGTTTCATCTATCGCGCAAATATTTTCTAAACTACCGCCTGCTACGCGCCTACGTCAAATTTGGCGGCTCGGTCGTGCCGTCGTATTTTTTGCTCTACTCGCATTTTAAGCGCGAAAACGTCAAATTTAGCGTGAGCGAGGCGGCTCAAATTTGTGACGAGCTGCGAGACGGCGTGATGCTACTAAATTTGGCTAAATTTAACGAGCTTTCAGGCGAAAATTTCGCTAGCGTAAACGAGCTTTGCCGCCGGCCTATCGCCGTGTCGCGCGAGCTAGAAATCCGCCGCGAGCTGTGCGGAGAATTTAGCCAAAATCCTATAATCGTGCTGGATGAAATTCGCGCGGGCAGATATGAAATCTACGCTAAAGACGAGCTTTATAACGATAGCCGCGAGGTTTTGGTAGCGCAAATTTGAGCTAAATTTAGCGCGCTCGAGATAAAAGCGGGCGCGAAAATTTAGCGGCTAAATTTTGCCCCGGCTAAATCAATAATCTTTTTCTTAGCAAAATTTGGCTAAAATCGGCTTTAAATTTTACTCACAAGGTTTAAAGTGATCGACATCGTTGAAATCCAAAAAATACTCCCGCACAGGTATCCGTTTCTGCTCATCGACCGAGTGACCGAGCTAGAGCCCGCTAAACACATCGTCGCGTATAAAAACGTCACGATCGGCGAGCCCGTGTTCCAGGGGCACTTCCCCGGTCACCCGATATATCCGGGCGTGATGATCATCGAGGGCATGGCGCAAGCCGGCGGCGTGCTCGCGTTTAAGAGCATGAGCGACGAGCATCAAGCAAATATCGAAAATAAAGTCGTTTATTTTATGAGCATCGACGGAGCGAAATTTCGCCATCCGATACGCCCCGGCGACAGGCTCGAGTACCGCCTCGAGGTGCTAAAACACAAAGGCAACATCTGGGTACTAAAAGGCGAAGCCTACGTGGATGGCACGCTATCGTGCGAAGCCGAGCTAAAAGCTATGATCGTAGATAAATAAGCGAGCCAAAATGAGAAATATCCATCCGCAAGCCGTCGTCGAGGACGGCGCGAAGATCGGCGAGGACGTAACGATCGAGGCCTATGCCTATGTCAGCAAAGACGCCGTGCTAGGCGACGGCGTACTCGTAAAACAAGGCGCTAGGATCGTGGGCGACACGCATATCGGCGATGGCGGTAAAATTTACAGCTACGCCATCGTGGGCGACATCCCGCAGGACGTGAGCTACCGCGCCGAGGAAAACACGGGCGTTCGTATCGGCAAAAATGCGACAATCCGCGAGTTTTGCACGATAAACTCGGGCACGCACAAAGGCGACGGGATCACGCTCATCGGCGATAACGCGTTTATCATGGCATACTGCCACGTCGCGCACGACTGCATCATAGGAAATAACGTCATCTTGGCAAACAACGCGACTCTAGCGGGCCACGTGGAGCTTGGAGACTACAGCGTCGTGGGCGGTATGACGCCGATACATCAGTTCGTGAGAGTCGGCGAGAGCTGCATGATCGCGGGCGCTAGCGCGCTATCTCAGGACGTCGTGCCGTTTTGCCTGGCTGAAGGCAACCGAGCCTATATCAGAAGCTTAAATTTAGTCGGTATCAGGCGCAGGTTTGATAAAGACACGGTCGAAGAGATAAACAGGGCGTATAAATTTTTATTTAGAAAAAGCGGGGATCTAAAAGCCGCGGCTAGTGAGCTTTTAGAGAGAGCGCAGATAGAGCAGGTGCGAAAAATGTGCGAATTTATCCTAAGCACCAAGCGCGGTATCCCATTAGCAAAAGGAAGAGAATAATGGCGAGAAAATGTAATTTTTGCGGCGAGGTAGAGTCTGCCGATAGGAGACTGCTGGCCGATATAGACGGGACTGCGTTTATATGCGAGCACTGCATCACCGCCGCTTACAAGGTGCTTTACGGCGAGGAGAGCCGCGAGCAAGAAAAAGAAGAGCGAACTAGAGACTATCAAAATTTGACGCCAAAAGAGCTAAAGGCGGTGCTAGATAACTACGTCATCGGTCAAGATAAAGCTAAAAAGGTCTTTAGCGTCGGCGTTTATAACCACTACAAAAGAATTTTTAGAAAAGGCGAGATCGAGGATGATACGGAGATCTCAAAATCAAATATCTTGCTCGTCGGCCCTACGGGTAGCGGCAAGACGCTGATGGCGCAGACGCTGGCTAAATTTCTAGACGTGCCTATCGCTATCTGCGACGCGACTAGTCTAACGGAAGCCGGCTATGTCGGCGAAGACGTGGAAAATATCCTAACTCGCCTTTTACAGGCCGCAGACGGCGACGTAAAGCGCGCCGAGCAGGGCATAGTTTTCGTCGATGAGATAGATAAGATCGCCAGGATGAGCGAAAACCGCTCGATCACGCGCGACGTGAGCGGCGAGGGCGTGCAGCAAGCGCTTTTAAAAATCATCGAAGGTAGCCTCGTAAATATCCCTCCAAAAGGCGGCAGAAAGCACCCTAATCAGGAATTTATCCAGATAGACACCTCAAACATCCTCTTTGTTTGCGGCGGCGCGTTTGACGGCCTGGCCGACATCATCGAGCGCAGGATCGGTAAAAACGTGCTGGGATTTGGTCAAGACAAACGCTCTAAAGATGATAGGGAAAATTTGCTAGACGCGCTTGAGAGTGACGATCTGGTGCATTTTGGACTCATCCCGGAGCTCATCGGCAGACTTCACGTTGTGGCCACGTTAAATAAAATCACCGAAGACGATATGGTGCGAATTTTAACTGAGCCTAAAAACGCGATCTTGAAACAATACCAAAAGCTTTTCGCGATAGATAGGGCAAATTTAAAATTTGACGACGAAGCACTAAAAGAGGTCGCAAAACTAGCTATCGAGCGAAAAACGGGAGCCAGAGGACTACGAAGCATAATGGAAGAGGTGATGACCGATATAATGTACGAACTGCCGGAGCTTGCGGGCTACGACGTGGTGATCACCAAAGAGGTCGTAAACGGCAAAGAAAAGCCGATTTTCGTAAAAAACAATAAAATAAGCGCATAAGGATACAGATGATTTTAGACCAACTAATAGGATTTTTTTCAAGCGATATGGGTATCGATCTAGGCACGGCAAATACGCTAGTTCTAGTAAAAGATAAAGGTATCATCATAAACGAGCCATCTGTAGTCGCGGTACAACGCGAAAAATACGGCAAGCAAAAGATTTTAGCCGTCGGCCACGAAGCAAAAGAGATGGTTGGTAAAACTCCTGGCGATATCGAGGCGATCCGTCCGATGAGAGACGGCGTTATCGCGGATTTTGATATGACGGAAAAGATGATCCGCTATTTCATCGAAAAAACTCACCGCAGAAAGAGCTTCCTGCGCCCTCGCATCATCATCTCCGTGCCTTACGGCCTAACTCAAGTCGAGCGTAAAGCCGTACGCGAGAGTGCGCTAAGCGCGGGAGCTAGAGAGGTATTTTTGATCGAGGAGCCGATGGCTGCGGCTATCGGAGCAAATTTGCCCGTGCGTGAACCGCAGGGTAATCTAGTCGTCGATATCGGCGGCGGTACGACCGAGATCGGGGTAGTGTCTCTAGGCGGTTTAGTCATCAGCAAGTCTATCCGCACCGCTGGCGATAAAATCGACATGAGCATCGTAAACTACATAAAAGAAAAATACAACCTCCTAATCGGCGAGCGCGCGGGCGAGGATATCAAAATCTCCGTCGGTTCGGCGATACAGCTGCCTGAGGAGCTTAGCATCGTAGTAAAAGGTCGCGACCAAATCAGCGGCCTACTAAGCCGCGTGGAGCTAACTAGCGAAGACGTGCGCGAGGCTATGCGCGAACCGCTAAAAGAGATCGCCGACGCCCTAAAAACCGTGCTTGAGATGATGCCGCCCGATCTTGCCGGAGATATCGTGGAAAACGGTATCGTGCTAACCGGAGGCGGAGCGCTGATCCGCGGCCTTGATAAATATCTAAGCGATATCGTTAAGCTTCCTGTTTTCGTCGCGGATGATCCGTTGCTAGCCGTGGCTAGAGGCACCGGCAAGGCTCTTGAGGAGATTAAATTTTTACAACAACTCGTAAATGAAGAGTAAAATTTTATTCGTCGCTCTTATCGGCGCGCTGGTATTTTTTTCGCTTGATAGAGGCGCGCTCATCTCGGGATACGTCGTAAATTTAAACAACCGCATAGTCGCCGCCTACGACGACGCGGTCAAATTTGTAAAAGACGGCGTAAACGAGCATTTTAGGCAGCGCGAGGAGATAAAGCAGCTTCGCGCTCAAAACGCCGAACTAGAAAAATCGGCGGCTCTGCTTTCAAGCTTTGCAAAGGAGCTAAATGAAATTTTGGTCGATAAAAACTCGACCGCCTACGAGCCTAGAGTCCAGCTCGTGCGCGCCCTTAGCTATGTAAATATCAGCGACTACGACAAGGTCTGGCTGGATAAATTTAGCGGCTACGACGAGTCTAAAATTTACGGACTCATTTATCAAGGCAAGAGTGCGGGTATCGTCGTGAGCAAGGACGGAAATCCAATGGCCTTGCTGCAAAACGATCCAAAAAGTATATTCGCCGTTTCAATCGGCGAGGAAAAGATCCCGGGCATAGCGCACGGGAGCAAAGACGGAATAACGGTGAAATTTATCCCCCAGTGGCTCAGTCCAAAAGAGGGCGACGAGGTCGTCACGAGCGGGCTTGACGGGATATTTTTCAGCGGGATTTCAGTGGGCAAGGTCACTGGCGTGATCCAAGAGAGCCTATATAAAAGCGCGGCCGTAAAGCCATACGTAAGCATAACCATCCCCTCGTATCTATACGTCGTAACAAAGGAAAAATAATGCCAAAAAGAACCGACATCAACACCGTTTTACTCATCGGCAGCGGCCCTATCGTCATAGGCCAAGCGTGCGAATTTGACTACAGCGGCACGCAAGCTGCAAAGACGCTAAAGCAGCTTGGCTACCGTGTCGTACTCATAAACTCAAACCCGGCTACCATTATGACCGATCCTGATTTCGCCGACGCTACCTACGTCGAGCCGATAACCAAAGAGAGCATCAAGCGCATCATAGATAAAGAAAAAGTCGACGCCATACTGCCTACGATGGGCGGCCAGGTCGCGCTAAACGTCGCTATGCAGCTATATGAGGCGGACATGCTTGGCGGCGTCAAATTTCTAGGCGCGAACCCGCAAGCGATCAAAAAGGGCGAGGATAGGCAGGAGTTTAAAAAGGCGATGCAAAAGATCGGCATGGACTTGCCGCAAAGCCAGTACGCCTACGACATGGACGAGGCGTTAGCCGCAGCCGCAAATATCGGCTTTCCGCTCATCATCCGCGCTAGCTATACGCTAGGCGGCGCAGGCAGCGGCGTGGCGTATAATATCGACGAATTTAAAGAACTAGCCCAAACCGGCCTAGACGCGAGCCCGATACATGAAATTTTGGTCGAGGAGAGCTTGCTAGGCTGGAAAGAGTACGAGATGGAGGTCATCCGCGACCGCAACGACAACTGTATCATCGTCTGCTCGATCGAAAACTTCGATCCGATGGGCGTGCATACGGGCGACAGCATCACGGTTGCGCCGGCTCTTACGCTAACTGATAAAGAGTATCAGGCGATGCGCGACGCGAGTTTTAAAATTTTACGCGAGATCGGCGTGGATACTGGCGGCAGCAACGTGCAGTTTGCTATAAATCCAAAAACCGGCCGCATGATCGTGATCGAGATGAACCCGCGCGTGAGCCGCAGCTCCGCACTTGCCTCAAAGGCCACGGGCTACCCGATCGCCAAGGTCGCGACGCTGCTAGCCGTGGGCTTTAGCCTGGATGAAATCAAAAACGATATCACGGGCACGCCTGCTAGCTTTGAGCCCGTCATCGACTACATCGTGACCAAGATCCCGCGCTTTACGTTTGAGAAATTCCCGGGCGCGAACCCATATCTAGGCACCGCGATGAAGAGCGTGGGCGAGGTGATGGCGATCGGCAGGACGTTTAAGGAGAGCATCCAAAAGGCGCTTTGCTCTATGGAAAAGGACTATTACGGATTTAACTTCGTAAATTTGGAGAAAAACGCGCTTGTTTACGGGCTTAGAAACGCTAACGAAAGCCGCATTTTATACGTCGCGCAGGCGTTTCGCGATGGGCTTAGCGTGGCTGAAGTGCACGAGATGAGCAAGATCGATCCGTGGTTTTTGGATCAAATTTGGCAGATAGTTAAATTTGAAGAGCGTATCGACATGGACATCCTAAACGACGAGCCGCTACTTCGCGAAGCTAAAACGATGGGCTTTTCGGACAAGATGATCGCGCATCTGATAAATTTAAAAGACAACCTTGATCTGGGTCAAAACGATATTTATTTCGCGCGCGAGAAAATGGGCATAAACCTCGAATACAACGAGGTAGATACCTGCGCGGGCGAGTTTAAGGCGCTCACGCCGTATCTTTACTCGACGACGAATATCACGAAACTACCGCATCTTGCATCAAATTTCGCCAAGTCAAATTTGAGCTCAAATTCGGCGCAAAAAGAGAAAAAAGTGATGATCATCGGCGGCGGTCCAAACCGCATAGGCCAGGGCATAGAGTTTGACTACTGCTGCGTGCACGCTAGCTACGCGCTACGCGACATGGGCGTAAAAACCATAATGTACAACTGCAACCCCGAAACCGTCAGCACCGACTACGACACGAGCGATATTTTGTACTTTGAGCCGATCGATTTCGAGCACGTTAGAGCCGTGATCGAGCACGAGAACCCAGACGGCGTGATCGTGCATTTTGGCGGTCAGACGCCGCTAAAATTCGCCAAACGCCTAAGCATAGCGGGCGCGAAAATCATCGGCACCAGCGCGCGCACGATCGACGTCGCCGAGGACCGCAAAAAATTTAGCGAATTTATCTCTAAAATAGGCGTCAAACAGCCGCGAAACGACACTGCGACAAGCGAAAAAGAGGCGTTAGAAAAGGCCGCTGCCATCGGCTATCCGGTGCTCGTGCGCCCTAGCTACGTGCTAGGCGGCCGCGCGATGAGACGGGTGCATAGCGACGAGGAGCTACGCCTATACATGAGCGAGGCGGTCAAGGTCAGCAACCACTCGCCGGTGCTAATCGATAAATTTTTACAAGACGCCGTAGAGCTCGATGTTGACGCGATCAGCGACGGCAAGGACGTCTATATCGGCGCCGTGATGCAGCACATCGAGGAGGCGGGCATCCACAGCGGCGACAGCGCGTGCATATTGCCTCCGCTAAATTTGACCGCGCAGATGATCGAAAAGGTAGAAAACCAAACCCGCGACATCGCGCTAAATTTGGGCGTCGTAGGGCTCATGAACATCCAGTTTGCCATCTACGAAAACAAGCAAAGCGACGGCGAAGCCGATGTTTCTGAGGGAAGTGAAGCGACCGGGCAGAATGAGCTTTTTATGATCGAGGTAAATCCGCGCGCCAGCCGCACCGTGCCGTTTGTTAGCAAGGCAACGGGCGTTCCTATGGCAAAGGTGGCCACGCGCGTGATGTGGCAGGGCGATTTGCGCGAGGCGCTTAAATTTTACGATAACTACGGCGCGGTTTACGAGGAGCGCGGCATACTCAAGCCTCGCGTGAAAAACCACGTCTGCGTAAAAGAAGCGGTATTTCCGTTTAACAAGCTCTCAGGCGCGGATCTAATCCTAGGTCCTGAGATGAAAAGCACGGGCGAAGTTATGGGCATATCAAGTGATTTTGCAAAGAGCTTTGCAAAAAGCCAGATCGCCGCGAGCAACTCGCTTCCTACTAGCGGCCTAGTCTTTTTAACTCTTGCCGACGCGGACAAAAAATACGCCGCAAATTTGGCGCGCGAGCTCATAAGTCTCGGCTTTAAAATCATCGCCACGGGCGGAACGTATAAAATTTTAAATGACGCGGGCGTAGAG
>NZ_CALIII010000447.1 GCF_938018145.1 uncultured Campylobacter sp. | reverse complement strand
CCCAAAATTTTCCGCACAACATTTAAATACGCCTCACGATACTTCGATTTACGCATTGGTAAAATTTTATATAAAAAGAAGCCGAAGTATTTTGAGATGATTTTTGGGGTTGCGACGTAAAATTTTGGCGTAGATAGAACATATAGTTCATCGAGCCAAAATTTTACTAACTCCGCAAAAAGCACTCAAAAGACAAGGCTGCAAAAGGAAAATTTATGAAAAAACTATTTTTAATCATCGGCGCTCCAGGCTCCGGCAAAACCACCGACGCATCGCTAATCGCGCAAGAAGATGCTAAATTTGCGCACTTCTCGACCGGCGATCTGCTACGCGCAGAGGTTGCCAGCGGCTCAGAGCTAGGCAAACTAATCGACGGCTTCATCTCAAAAGGCAACCTAGTCCCGCTTGACGTCGTCGTAAACGCGATCGTCTCGGCGATCAAAAGCTCGGACAAATCAAACGTCATCATCGACGGTTACCCGCGCAGCGTCGAGCAGATGACCGAGCTAGACAAGGTGCTAGCCGCGCAAAACGAGATCGCGTTAAAAGGCGTGATCGAAGTGGACGTTAGCGAAGCCGTCGCACGCGAGAGAGTACTCGGACGAGCACGCGGAGCCGACGACAACAACGAGGTTTTCAACAACCGCATGAAGGTTTATCTAGAGCCGATCGAGGCGATACGCAAATTTTACAAAGAAAAAGGCCTGCTTCACGTCGTAAACGGCGAGCGTGCGATTGAGCCTATCGTAGCCGACGTCAAGGCTCTCGTAAATAGCTTATAAACATTATTTTAGAGCCTCAAGCTAGGCTCTAAATTTAAGCTTTCCATAAATCCAAATTAACAAATAATTCACGAAATATCATTAAAATCCGCACTATGATTTCACGAAAATCACATAAAATTTTAAAGGATACGTAATGTTTAAAAAAATAGTTTTATCAACAGCCCTTGTTAGCGCAATGTTTGCAGCCGGCGGATTTACTGGCTCAAGTACGCAAAACGCAACAAATCAAGGCGGCTTCGTCGGTAAAGGCGCCATGAGCGCAAGCACGGTAAAACAAGCCCTAGCGCTACCGGATGACGCTCGCGTCGTGCTTGAGGGCAAGATCGTCTCCGAGTTTCGCCCTGAGCACTACCAGTTCGTCGATAAAAACGGCGACGCGATCGAAGTCGAGATCGACCATAAGGACTGGAGAGGAGTAACCGTCGATGAAAACACGCCCGTGCGTATCTACGGCGAGGTCGATAAGGACTTTATGAAAACCTCTATCGACGTAAAAACTATCGAAATAATCAAATAATTTTAGGGCGGTTCGCCGCCTTAAATTTCCCCAAATTTTAGTCCGCCCCCCCCCAAAAAAAATTTACAAATTTTACTTTTTAGTCTCAAATTTGTTGCCGTAATGCCAGCCAAATTTTGGCCTACTTCAACTCCGTTTTACTCCAAATTTAGCCGAGATTTTATATAATCTCTTACTCAAATTTCAAGGCAAGTATCTCAAAGCGTTTTGCTACAAAACGCCGCGTGATAGGAGCTTTACAAAGGATAAAAATGGACGTTTCAAAAATCAAAGCAGGCTCAAACCCGGACAAAATCAACGCCGTGATCGAGATCCCGTACGGCTCGAACATCAAATACGAAATCGACAAAGATAGCGGCGCGGTCGTAGTCGATCGCGTGCTCTACTCGGCGATGTTCTACCCGGCAAACTACGGCTTCGTGCCAAACACGCTCGCAGCAGACGGCGATCCTGCCGACATCTTGGTGCTAAACGAATACCCTCTGCAAGCAGGTAGCGTGATCCCGTGCCGCCTAATCGGCGTGCTCGTGATGGAGGATGAAGCAGGTATGGACGAGAAGCTACTAGCCGTACCGGTTACCAAGATCGACCCGCGATTTGACGGGATAAAAAGCTACAAAGACCTACCTGAGGCCACGCTAAATAAGATCAAAAATTTCTTTGAAACTTATAAAATTTTAGAGCCTAACAAATGGGTCAAGGTTAAAGAATTTAAAGACGCCGATGCCGCGAAAGAGATCCTGGATGCGGCAATCAAAAACTACAAATAAGCCGCCATCCCAGCCTGCCTGGCCGCCGCCTCGTTAAACCTAAACAAACGGCGGTCAAATTTAAACTCGCGAAAAAATCAAAAGGATAAAAATGGATATATTAAAGCTACTTTTGGGCAACTCCAGCGGTATGATAGACGCGATGTCGCAAAAAGCGGACTGGCGGCAAACGACGTAGAGGCCGTGATTTCTAAGATCGCGCCGATTTTCATGCAAAGAGCCAACGAGAATTTTAAATCTGACACCGATTCGTCAAATTTTCTAGAGATGATCCGCCGCTCAAACCTTGACGAGATGACTGGCACCCCGCAAAACTTCAGTGTCGCCGAAGGCAACGAGCTACTAGGCGTACTAACGGGATCTAAAGAAAACAGCAGGGCTCTAGCTAGCGACATAGGCTCGCAGCTAGGCATCAGCGCAGACTCCATCAAAACCCTGCTACCGATGATCGCGCCGATGATCGCGGGCATTCTAAACAATCAACTCAAAGCATCCAATTTGCAAGACTCCGCGGACAACGGCTCCATGATGTCAATGCTTACGCAGTTTTTGGATCAGAACAAAGACGGCTCGATCGTAGATGATATTTTTAGGATCGCAGGCGACTTTTTCGGTAAAAAATAGGCGAATCTCGCCATTTTAGCCGTTTTGGCTTTGAGCCACTCAGCTAAATTTACCGCTTCCTATGCGCTATGCTTTTGCGCCGCAATGCGCAAATTTATTCTGCTCTTAACAATTTTTGATATACGCCTGCAAACGGCGCTAATGCTACTTTAACTAGAACGACTAAATTTATAAAAAATAAAATTTGATCAGTACTAGCCGCTGCCTCAAATTTATGCCGAATTTGACGCAAAACAAATAACGTAAAATCAGACTTTAAAATCCAATTTTATGCCTACTTCAGCCCTTTTTTGAGTTTCCTAACGAGAAATCTCGCCAAATGCAGCTCGTCAAAAAGCGATTTTTCGATGCAAAGCGGACGGTCAAAAATGAGATCGCAGATAAGCTCGGCGCCAAGCACGGCCGTGCAGAGCCCGCGCGAGCCGTGAGCGGTGCTAACGTAAACGTTTGGCACGTATTTTGGATGCGGATTGGACTTGCCTTTCGTCCAAAGTAGCGATTTATAACTGTCTTTGTAAAAATCCTCGTCGTAAAGCCGCCCGATAAGCGGAAAGCGGTCACCGCTATAGCTGCGGTAGCCCACTTTCGAACCGATTATTCGGACGTTTTGCGGTATTTTAGCCGCGATGTTTGAGCTTTTTTCAGACGTAGTCAAATTTGATGCATCTCGCTCCTGTGCCGAGTCTCCAGAGGTTTTGGCGCGTAAATCCGTATTTTTACTCAAATTTATATCGTTACTAC
>NZ_CALIII010000446.1 GCF_938018145.1 uncultured Campylobacter sp. | reverse complement strand
CTTAAATTTAGAGCGTCTTTCAGCTCGACTCTCGGCTCATTTTTCGTTGAAACGATCTTGTAGTTTGACATCTTTGTCTCCTTAGATTTTTGTTGTAATGCTATAACTTACAACTGATGAGCGAAGTATAATAAAATTTTGTTGTAATGTCAAGAGTTACAGCAAAAAATTCCGCAAGATTTGACGCAAATTTTAAAATCAGCTAAAATCCGCGCGATTTTAAACAAAGGAATTTTATGCAAAATAGCGCATTTAAGACGCTAACGCTCATCGCAAAGAAAAATTTTAAAAAGCTGTTCTTAACGTTTAGCCTGGTTTTGGCGGAAAACGGGCTGTTTCTCGTCTATCCCGTACTAGCCGGCATCGCCATAAACGCCATCGTAGCGGGCGACACGCTTTTGGCGCTTAGCTACTCGTGCATGGTATTCGTGGGCTGGGGGCTTGGCTCGATTAGGCGGCGCGTGGATACGCAGGTATTTACTAGGATATACGCAGGGCTTGCCGTAAGCGTGATAATGAACGAAAAAAGAGCCGCAAAAGACGAAAGCGCCGTAATCGCAAGAGCAAATTTATCTCGCGAATTCGTGGATTTTTTCGAGCAGCATTTTCCCGTGTTTTTCACCTCGGTCGTATCGATTTTCGGCTCGGCGATCATGCTTTTATTTATCGAGTTCTACGTGGGTTTGGCTGTTTTTGCCCTGCTCGCGGTTTTTGGAGTTTTGCTACCCAAATACATCGCCAAAAACGACCGCTTGTATCTAAAGCTAAACAACCAGCTAGAGCGCGAGGCAGGACGCATAAGCGCAGGCGATGAGCGCACGCTAAAGCGCCACTACGACGTACTTTCAAAGCTTCGTATCCGCATCTCAAACAGAGAGGCGATGAGCTTTTTTATCATCGGCGCGAGCGCGGCGGCGATTTTTAGCTTGGCGATATTTTTGCTCTCAAGCAAGCAGGCAAACGCAGGCCACATCTACTCGGTGCTCACCTATCTTTGGACGTTTGCGATCAGCCTTGATGACGCGCCTAGGCTGATAGAGGAGTTTAGCAAGCTAAAAGACATCGGCAAGCGCGTAGATGCCGGACTAGAAGGCGATATAGATAAAATTTAAGCGCTTTTTTGAGGTATAATTTAACTAAAATTTGCCCAAAAGCGAGGTCAAAATGCACGAAAATCACGCCCATTGCGCGCATTCGCAC
>NZ_CALIII010000445.1 GCF_938018145.1 uncultured Campylobacter sp. | reverse complement strand
TTCTCCGTGCCGAATGAGGTTTCAAAAAAAGTCGTCGTCATCAGGGTCGATAAAAACGATCAAACCTTAAGCGCCGAGAGCGTCCTAAAAGCGGGCGCAGGGCTTGAGCTAAAAGACGGGCGCGATCTAAACGACTACTACATCACCGGCGCCGACGTGAAAAACGGCAAAATTCTAGCGCTTAGCAAAAACTACAACACCCTACTCGTCGTGGACGCAGAGACGATGAGGGCGGTGGATGCCTACGAGCTGCCTGCCATCGGCGATATGCACGCTATCGCGATCAAGGGCGAGTCGCTCTTCATCCTAAGCGTGGAGAGTGGACAGGACGTCGTGTATGAGTTAGAAAGTCCTAACATATAGGGCGCTAGCAACGCAAAAGCATCAAATTTTGGCGTTTTTACGGTTTTTTGTTTTATTCGTCAAATTTGAGCTTCATAGCAAACTATATAAAACGTCAAATTTAGCTTGGAACGTGAAATTTACGCCGCAAACCGCCCGTAGCAAGCAGAGACAAATTTAACAAGCGGCGCAAATTTAACCCAAATTTACGCCAAAAATAGCCTAGGCTTTAGCTTTAGCAGGCAAACGTACGCCGCCAGCGCGCTTTGCTCTCTTATATAGTTGCGGTCGCCGTTTAAATTTAGCCTCTCGATCATACACTCGCCGTCTTTTGCACAAGCTCCCACAAATACCGTTCCCACAGGCTTTGCCTCGCTACCGCCGTCAGGTCCCGCGATACCGCTGATAGCTAGCGAAAAGTCCGATTCGCTCGCCTTTAGCGCGCCTTTTAGCATCGCCATCACGCACTGCTCACTCACCGCGCCGTAGGCTTGTAAAATCTCATCGCTAACACCCAGCCAGTCGCGTTTCATCTCGTTTGCGTAGGTCACTAGCGAGCCGTTAAATGCCGCCGAAACCCCCGCAAAAGCACCAAATTTAGCCGCGGCAAGCCCAGCCGTGCAAGACTCGGCAAACGTAAGCTTTAGCCCGCTTGCTATAAGCGTGCTCGCAACGTGACGAAAAACATCCTCGCCTTCAAAAAATTTGCCCGAGAAAAGATTTTTCGCGCCGTTTATAAAGCCGCTGGTTTGGCCGAATTTGTTTGCTTCCACTCTGATTAGAGCCAAATTTGATAAAATTTGAGACGAATAAATCTGCACTTCATAGGTTTTTGCCAGCGGTTCGAGTAGGATTTTT
>NZ_CALIII010000444.1 GCF_938018145.1 uncultured Campylobacter sp. | reverse complement strand
GCCCGCTTCGTCGCTAATGATCGCACGCTCGTAGGATAAAAGCGAGTTTAAGATCGAGCTTTTGCCGACATTTGGCTTGCCTACTATAGCTATTTTAAAGCCCTCGAGCAGCCCTTTTCTGCTCTGGCTTATGGAGACGATTTTATCTAGTTTGGCGCTGTTTTGCTTTAGCATTTGGCTAATGCTCTCTAGCAAGTCGGCGGGCAGATCATCGTCGGCGTAGTCGATGCTAGTCTCCACAAATGCCAGAGTTTTTACGAGCTCGGAGCGGATTTCATCCACAAATTTAGCTAGATCGCCTCTCATCGTGCGGGCGATGATTTTGACGCTATCCTCGCTTTTTGCGTTGATTAGCGAATTTATCGCCTCGATCTTGCTAAAATCCATCTTGCCGTTTATGAGAGCGCGCTTGCTAAACTCTCCTGCACGCGCGAGTCTGGCGCCGTTTTTGATGAGCTCGCCTAGGATCAAATTTGCCACCACTAGTCCGCCATGGAGCTGAAACTCCACCACATCCTCGCCCGTGAAGCTATGTGGGGCCTTAAAGTAAATAAGCAAGGCTTCGTCGATGAGCTCGCCTTCAGCGTAAATTTTAGTTAGAGTCGCGTAACGCGGAACAAGAGAGGTGATTTTGGTGAGTTTTAGAGCTAGGCCAAGGGCGTCCGCGCCGCTTAGCCTGATGATGGAGATCGAGCCTACGCCGTGTGCGGTGGCGACGGCGGCTATGGTCTCGTTCATTTTTTGATAAAGTCGTTCACGACTACGAACTGCCCGTCGCTATTTGACTTTACGCTTACGTATTTGTCGGGGAATTTTTCGCGCAGTTTTTCAAGAGCGATCTTAACCAAAACGCCGTCTAAAGACTTGGTTTTAGCCTTGCCCGTCTCCTCCACTCGCTCGATTATACCTTTTAGATACTGATCGATCGCGGCTTCTTGATTTTGCAAAAATTGTGCGATCTCAAGGCGCACTGCAAGGCCATATTTCGAACTGATCCAGTTATAGAGCAAATACGAAATCGCCTTGTAGCGGTAGCCCTCCTTGCCGATGAGCAGCGCCGCATCCTCGCCGTCAAGCTCGACTATCACGGTCTCGTCGTCAAATTTACGCACGTCTATCTTGTTTATAGTAAAGAAATTTCCGCCAAAAAGCTTCTCTACGCCCTGCTTTATCTCAGGCAGGACTTTGTCGATGTCGGCTTTTGGTTTTTGATCTTTTTGTTTTTGAGCCTGCGCTCGATCAGCTCGGGAGTCTTGTTTTTCTTTTTTAGCTAAATTTGGCACGGCTTGCGTCAAATTTGCATCGCCGACAGATGCCCGCGAGCCTAAATTTTCGCCAGCTGCGGTTTTTTCATCGCCTTCGTAAAAGTCGTTTTTATTAAAGGTATCGATGATCGAGTGATCGAGGATGTTTTTGCTGCTATCTTTTTTAGGTTGTTCTTTTTTGTGCTGCTCTTTTTCTTTTACCTGAGGCTCTTTTTGCGGTTGTGCTTCTTCGACTTTAGGCTCATTTGTCGCGCTCGTTTCGTTTTGCTTTGCCGCATGATTTTTGTGATGTTCGTGGCGATTTTTATGATTTTTTTTCTTTTCGCTTTTATGATTTTGCTCTTCGCCAGAGTTCTCTTTTTTCTTAAATTCCTTCTTTTTTTCGCCGCCGTTTTCTTTATGAGCGTTTTCGCGAGCGGCTTGAGGGGCTTTTTTTGCTTCCTTATGCGCGCCCTCTTTTACGGCTTCGATGATCGCCGTTTTTTTAAAAAATCCTAAAAATCCCGCACTCGGGTTTTGTAAAATTTTGATATCAAGCTCGGTGACTGAGCAGTTTAGCTCCTCGGCGGCCTTTTGAAAAGCCTCTTGTAAATTTTCAGCTTCGATTCGCATTAGGCCTTTACCTCGGCTTTCTTGTGCTTTTCAAAGAGTTTATTTACAAAAACTTGCTGAACAACCGAGCAGACGTTGTTTACGAACCAGTAAAGCGTAAGTCCCGCAGGGAAAGTCACAAAGAAAAACGTAAAGATAAGCGGTAAAAATTTCATTATCTTTTCTTGCATCGGATCGCTAAAGGTGGTCGGCGTTAGCTTTTGCTGAAGGAACATCGTCGCACCCATCAAAATAGGCAACACAAAATACGGATCCATAACCGAAAGGTCGTGTATCCAAAGTATCCACGGCGCAGCTTTTAGCTCGATCGCGTTTAGTAGTACTCGGTAAATCGCAAAGAAAATCGGGATCTGCATAAGTATCGGCAAGCAGCCGCCCATCGGATTCGCGCCGTTTTTCTTATATAGCTCCATCATGTGCATATTTAGCTTTTGCGGATCGCCTTTGTATTTGGCTTGCAGCTCTTTTACCTTCGGCGCTAGATCTTTGAGCTTGTTCATCGATAGCATGCCTTTATAGGTAAGAGGGAAAAGTACGATCCTGATAGCTAGCGTTAGCACGACGATCGCCCAGCCCCAGTTGCCGATGTAGCCGTAAAGCCAATTTAAAAACGCAAACATCGGTTTTGCGATAAAGGTAAACCAGCCGTACTCGATGACGTCCACGAGCTCCTCATTGATCTGACTTAGAGTCGCGTGGTCTTTGGCGCCGATGTAGCCTTTAGCTTTAAAATTTTGCTCACCTTTTACGAATATCACTGCATTTCCCGCGCCGTCTTTTGAAACTACGGGATTTAAAAGTCCGTCAAATTTAAAAAACAAAGCCGTATAGTATCTGTCGCTAGCCGCGGCTATGTTTACGCTATTAAAGCTTTCAGTCGCGTCTACGTCGCCATCCTCGATGATAGTTAGCTTACCGTCGTTATGCTTAAGTAGTGCGCCGTGGACGGTATAG
>NZ_CALIII010000443.1 GCF_938018145.1 uncultured Campylobacter sp. | reverse complement strand
TTTGAATCCTTTTTAAATTTAACCGATTTTACGCCAAATTTGATTAAAAACAGCAGCAAAAAGGTCAAATTTGAATGTCGGTGAAGGCGCGGGTCTAGCTGCCGTAAAAAGGCAAATTTGCGTTCAAATGCGAAATCGCCGCAAATTTGAGCTATAATCGCGAATAAAATTTAACCTTGGATAAAGATTTGAAAATAGCTTTTTTTGACTCGGGTATCGGCGGGCTTAGCGTGCTAGCCGAGGCTCTGAGGCGGTTTAGCGGGGCGGAGTTTTTGTATTTTGCCGACGAGGATCACGTCCCCTACGGCACGAAAAGTAGGGCCGAGATCGTGCGGCTGAGCCTCGATGCGGTGGAGTTTTTGGTCTCGCGCGGCGCGGACGCAGTCGTTGTCGCTTGCAACACCGCCACGAGCGCGGCTGTCTCGGAGCTTCGCGGCGCATTTAGCGTGCCCGTCATCGGCATGGAGCCCGCCGTCAAGCTCGCTGCGGATAGCTTCGGCGCGCGCCCGACGCTGCTCATTGCCACGCCGCTAACAATCGCTGGCGAAAAGCTCGCGCGCCTCGTGGGACGGCTAGAGTGCGAGACGTGGAGCTTACCGCTACCCCGCCTCGTGGAGTTCGCGCAGGATTTGGAGTTTGACTCGCCCGCGGTTCGGGCGTATCTGCGCCAGGAGCTGGGTAAATTTGAGCTTGAGCGCCTGGGCTCGCTCGTGCTTGGTTGCACGCATTTTAACTATTTTAAGGACGTTTTGCGCGAAATTTTACCGCCTCACGTGCGCATCATCGACGGTATCGACGGCACGCTAAACCGCCTTGCAAGCGAGCTAGACGGAGGGCTAAAGCTCGCGTGCGGCGAGGATTTTTCGGCACTGGCGGGTAAATCTGACGCAGATGGCGGCGTAAAATTTGATACGAATTTATCGGCGCAAGGCGGTAAATTTGATGCGGAAGGGAACGACGAAAGCGGCGGCGGACAGGGCGCAGAAAGACGCGACGAGAGTGGTAGTAAAATTTACTATCCAAACGGCAACAGCGTGGAGTATTTTTACTCGGGCAGGGCGCTAGATGCGGCGCAG
>NZ_CALIII010000442.1 GCF_938018145.1 uncultured Campylobacter sp. | reverse complement strand
TTCGCCCTTTGCGCGTAGGTGATCAACCACCTCTTCTAGAGTTTGCGTGACCGAGCCCATCGCGACCACGACGCGCGTAGCATGCGGATCGCCGTAGTAGTTAAACGGTTTATAATCGCGTCCAGTGATTTTTGAAATTTCTTTTAGATACTCCGCTACGATATCAGGCACCGCATCGTAGTAGCGGTTGGATAGCTCGCGCGTCTGGAAGTAGATATCGTCGTTTTGCGCCGTACCGCGAGTTTTCGGGCTCTCGGGACTTAGCGCCTCGTCTCTAAATTTTTGCAGAGCTTCGCGGTCAAGAAGCCTATCAAAGTGCGCATAATCAAGCACCTCGATCTTTTGTATCTCGTGGCTCGTGCGAAATCCGTCGAAAAAGTGCAAAAACGGCACGCGACCCTTGATCGCCGCCAGATGCGCGACGCCGGCGATATCCATGACCTCTTGCACTGAGCCGCTTGCCAGCATCGCAAATCCCGTCTGGCGACAGGCATAAATGTCCTGATGATCGCCAAAGATAGAAAGCGCCTGGGCCGCGATAGAGCGCGCGCTCACGTGGATGACGCCGGGTAGTAGCTGGCCTGCGATCTTGTACATATTTGGGATTTTTAGCAAAAGTCCTTGCGAAGCCGTGTATGTCGTAGTTAGCGCGCCTACTTGCAGCGAGCCGTGCACGGTGCCCGCAGCCCCGCCCTCGCTTTGCATTTCGACTACCTTAACCGGCATGCCGAATAGATTTTTCTTGCCCTGAGCCGCCCACATATCGGTGTAATCAGCCATCGGCGAGCTAGGGGTGATCGGGTAGATGCCCGCAACCTCCGTAAATGCATAAGCCGCGTGCGCCGCAGCCTCGTTTCCGTCCATAGTTTTCATTATTTTAGCCATTTTTCCGCCTTAAATTTTCTTACGATTTTTAAAAATCTTTTATTATAGAGCTAAATTCCAAAATCTATCATTAATCCGCCGCTTTACATTTTCAAAAATGATTAAATTTAATAATCCAAAGCCTCAAATTTGATTTGGCGGCCTATTTTAAAAACCGCTCAAATTTAAGCGATAAATTTAAAAAACGAAGAAGCTATACGTAAAATTTTATCTGCGCTAGCCGTGATTTTTACCTTATGCTTTTATGCCGCAGCGGATGAAAATCGCGCAGGCGAAGCAAAACCCGCGACAGACTACCGCGAGGATATGCGCCGCTTCGTCATTACCATCTCGCAATACGGCAAAAATTTGATAAAAACTTTATCGTCATCCCGCAAAACGGGCTTGAGCTCACTACCAATAACGGCTCGGCTAGCGGCGAGCTATAGCAGAGCCACCTATGCGCAGTCTCGGCCGTGAGTGCCGAGTCGCAGCTTTACGGCTACTTGGGCGACGACGAGCCCACCTACGCCGATGCAAACGAATACATGCTTAAGCTCTGCCGCCTCTACGCGCAAAACGGCGTGCGGGTGTTAGCTACCGATTATTGTTCAGCCGCGAGCGATGTGGACGCCTCGTATCGGCGCAATAAAAAACGATTTTCTTTCTTTTGCAGCCGATAAACGCAACCTTACCGCCGTTCCGAAGTATCCAAACACCCCGCACAACGTAAACGGCAAAGATATAAAAACGGTTTGGGACGCCGAAAACTTTTTGTATCTGATTAACAGCAAAAAATTTCTACAAAACGGCAGCTTATCGTTGCGCTCAAAAATACGGATTACGATATGGATTTGTTTCACTTCGTAAAAGCCTACGCCGAGTCCGAAGTAAGGGAGCTCAAAACAAAACGCAACGGCGGGAAGCGGCTCGTGATCTACTATATGAGCATAGGGGGGCGGAGGATTACCGGTATTATTGGAATGGCGCCTGGAAAACAGGCAAGCCCAACGGCTAGCAGAGAAAAACCCGCACTGGAAGGGAAATTACGTCGTTAAATATCGGGATGTGGATTGGCAAAAAATAATTACGAGGAATGACGGCTCGTGCCAAAAAAGGTTCTCGACGCGGGCTTTGACAGTGTTTATCTCGATATAATCGATAAATTCGAGTACTTTAAAAAAGAAAGAGCGCACAGATAAGTCAATTTTGCCCTTCTGCCTGCGAGCTTATGGCAAATTTGACTTAATTTTGTCCACGCAAGCGGCCAAATTTTAACCACAGCACAATACCAAAACAGTAGTTTAGCAAGCTAAATATAGGCTTTGGTCGCTAAATTTAACTGGCACAGTAGCTGGCTAAGCTCATCTGCCGGCTATAAATTTAACCGCTTCAAATGCATTTTGAAAGATCAAATTTGAATGCTCGCGCAAATCAGCCTCCTTGCCGTAGCCGCAAACTAGCCCGACGCCCGCGATACCAGCACGCTTTGCCGACTCCAGATCCATCGTCGTATCGCCGACCATAAAGGCGCTCGCCTTATCTTGCGCGCTCGTTTTGCCTAGGCGCTCAAGAGCCGTGTTTATGGGCTCGGGGTCTGGTTTTGGATTTACTACGTCGTCTCTGCCGATCACGGTTTTGATAAACCTCATGACGCCCAAATGCTCAAGTAAAATAACCGAAAATTTCGACGTTTTCGTCGTCACGACGCCAACGTCCGCGACCTCGCTAGCAAGTGCCAACGCACCCGCCGCACCCTCAAGCAGAGATGTTTGTTCCAAAAAAATCTGCTCGTAACGAGCCTTGTATGCTGCGATATAATCAGGCACTAGCTGCGTCGGCGCACCGAGCCCCGCAAACATAAAATCAAGCGGATGGCCGACTAGAGCTTTGACGGCCTCAGGGTTTGGCGCGGGTTTGCCGTGAACGAGAAATGCTGCGCCAAATCCGTCAATGATTGCAGGCGTCGAGTCGATGAGCGTACCGTCGAGGTCAAAAAGTATGGTTTTTTTCATTTTACTTCTTTCGTTTTTTATTTTAATGTTGCAAATTTGACGGCATTTTCAAGCCGAATTTACGTTTTAATAAACTTTGATTTTACTTTTTGTATTTTAAAATTTGCCTTAAGATAGCTTTTGTAAATTTTGATTTTTAAATTTATGCTTTTTGGCTTTGGGCTAAATTTTATACAACTGCACTCTAAGACGCCGAAATTAAGGATTTGTTAAAATGTTTATGCTGTCAAATTTGACTTTAAAATATGAATTAGATTTTAAATTTGACGAAAGCGGTAAAATTTAATTTTTGCAATACGGCAGATAAGGAATACGTCAAAATTTGTACATTTTTAAAGTGCTTGTGCGCTATTGATTTTGGATCAAATTTAATCTATTTGCCTTACGGACCAAATAGGATACGAGCATAAAACCAATCTACAACATACCACATAAAAGAAGCCAAAGAACCAAGAAAAACCGTGCAAACCGGTAAATCAAATTTGCTCGTCTTGCCTTTTATCCTGATAGCGGATGCTGAGCTGTGGCGATGGTATAGAGATACCTTGGGCATCGAATGCAAGCTTAACGCTCTCAAGCATAGCAAACTGCACGTCGGAAAAATCATCACTCGCACACCAAAATCTAGCGGTCAAATTTACGCTATTTTTGCCCAGGCTTCCGACGCCGACAAACGGCTTTGGCTCTTTTAAGATCTTTTTATTTTCGTCGGCTAGGTTTAAAATAATCTCTTTTGCAAGCTTTAGATCGTCTTTATAATCTATGCAAAACACGAGCTCGACGCGTCTAGTGCCCTCTTTTGAGAAGTTGATTATATTGCTACTTATGATGCGACCGTTTGGGATGATAATGGTTTTATGATCGGTCGTGCGTAAAACGGTGCTAAACATATTGATCTCTTTGACTGCGCCTTGTACGCCTGCGACTTCGATATGATCCTTGAGCTTAAACGGCCTAAAAAATATTATCAAAAATCCTGCGCCAATGTTTGAAAAAGTATCCTTAAACGCCATACCGATAGCAAGACCGACAGCGCCAAGCGCAGCGACAAACATAGACGTCTCGACACCCAAATTTGCGATCGCGGCTATTATCACAAAAGCCATAAGAAGCGTTTTGATGATATTTAAAAGGAAATTTGAAAGAGTTTCGTCAAGTCTAGAAGAGATTACTAACTTTGATATAAGATTTGAGATTTTAGCTACTAACCATTTGCCGATAAGCAAGATGGCGATAGAGCCTAAGATTTTTAAAGAGTAGGACGAGATTAACGACCAAATAAGTTCGAATTTAATCTCGTCCATGCTACTAAGCTAGACTAATTATTTGTTAAATCTAGCTTCAACGCGTCTGTTCTCAGCGCGTCCTTCTTTTGTTTTATTTGAAGCAACAGGCTTAAGCTCGCCGTATCCGATAGAAGTGATCTTGTCTGCGCTTACGCCAAGTTCCTCAAGAGCTTTAGCAACTGCGTTTGCTCTTTTTTCAGATAGTTTTTGGTTGTAAGCCTCAGCACCAACGCTATCTGTGTGACCGCTTAGAACTACGCGGTAGCCTGGGTTTTCACCCATAAAGTTAGCTACTTTTTTGATCTCCTCAAGATATTTTGGAGTTATTTTGTAGCTATCGAATGCGAAGTTTACGCCGATATCTCTAAGAACGATAACCTTCTCGCATCCAGTCTCGTCAACTACTACGCCAGCCGGTGTATTTGGGCATTGATCAACATCGTTTAAAACGCCGTCGTTATCGTCGTCAAGCACTACGACGGCTTGCTCTTTAACCTCAACCACTTCAGCTACTACAGGAGCATTTTTAGCACCAAAGCCGACTGCAAAACCTAGCGTATAGAATAGGTTGTGATCCGCATGCTCAAATTTAATAGCATCTACCGCTTCAGCGCGTAGAGCAAAGTTATCGGTAATTTGATATCTCAAACCAAGGCCGTATTGACCAAAGCCGCCGTCATCGTTTTTGACGAATCTTTTTGAAACATCTTCATATCCAGCTCCAAGCAAACCGTAAAGAGATAGTTTTTCAGTTAGGCCGAAATCTTTAATAGCATTAACGAAATATCTAGTAGCCTTTCCGTCTACGCCATACTCTCTTATCTTGTTAGTGTGGCTAAGACCGAGTTCTACGTGGTCTATAAAGAAATTCTCAAGGTTTCTTCCGATTCTTAAACCGATAGCCGACTGCTCATTTGTTCCCAAATTTCCTTCAGGATGAACGCCGCCTATTGTTGGAGTTAGTTCGTAATTGTAAGCTGAATCAGCGGCAAAAAGCGCAGTAGCAGCAACTAAAGCAAGAGCAATCTTTTTCATAAGTTATCCTTTCTTTTGCCCCGTTTTTTCACGAGACTATTTTTTGATTTTATCACTAATTTATAAATCTAAATTTAACACGCAATTTGAGACATATCGGTCTTATCAAACCGTATGCCTCATCTCCGAAATTTAAAAGCCGACGAAACGACTTTAACAAACTATTAGCGTTTAGAGAATTGCGGGCTTCTTCTAGCTTTTCTTCTACCGAAT
>NZ_CALIII010000441.1 GCF_938018145.1 uncultured Campylobacter sp. | reverse complement strand
ATAAATTTAGCGTAACATACGATGAGCATGTAGGCGCGATAAACTCCCAAAAATAGCCCGCCAAAAGGCGTTTTAATATAAATTTGGATAAGATTTTGCGAAATTTATTTAGGAGGAAAGATGAGCGACATCGTCTATACTAGAACCGACGAATCACCGCTACTTGTTAGCTACTCGCTGTTTCCGATCCTGCAGGCGTTTTTGCGCGCGGGCGGCATAGAGATAGAGCAGGCCGACATAGGGCTGGCTGCGCGTATTATCGCTGCTTTTAACGACAAGCTGCCACCTGATCTGCGCGTAAGCGACGATCTGGAGATGCTGCGAAATTTGACGCAAGAAAAGCGCGCGAATATCATCAAGCTGCCAAATATCTCGGCAAGCTTGCCTCAGCTAAACGCCGCTATCACCGAGCTTCGCGCCAAAGGCTACGATCTGCCGCCATGCCCGTCCGAGCCAAAAACGCCGGAGGAAAAAGACGCGGCCGCCAGATACGCCAAAGTGCTAGGAAGCGCGGTAAATCCGGTGCTGCGCGAGGGCAACTCGGACCGCAGATGCGTCGGTGCGGTAAAACGCTACGCCCGCGAAAATCCATATAAAATCACCCCTTTTGAAAAAGATAGCAAAACCGAAGTCGCCTATATGAAGGGCGGAGATTTTTACTCCTCCGAGCGTTCGATTAGCTTTGAAACGGATGAAAATTTACGCGTCGAGTTTATCTCAAAAAGCGGCGAAAAACGCGTGCTAAAAGAAAATTTATCGGTAGAAAAAGGCGACATAATCGACGCTAGCTTTATGAGCGCAAGTAAGCTAGACGCCTTTATAAAAGAGCAAATCGCAGACGCGAAAGCAAAAAATTTGCTCTTTAGCGTGCATCTAAAAGCCTCGATGATGAAGGTGAGCGATCCTGTTATTTTCGGACATTTCGTAAAGATTTTTTTCGCGGAAGTTTTTGAGGAGTTTGCGGACGAGCTAAAAAGCGTAAACGTCAGCGAAAACAACGGGTTAAAAGACCTTTTTGCGCGGATTTTAAATTTGCCTCAAACAACGCAAGAAAAAATAAAAGCCAAATTTGATGAAATTTATGCCGCAAGGCCAAATTTAGCGATGGTAAACTCGGCTGCAGGCGTTACAAATTTACACGTTCCTAGCGACGTTATCATCGACGCCTCGATGCCGGCGATGATAAAAAACGGCGGCAAAATGTGGGATAAAGAGGGTATAGCCAGGGAAACCAAAGCCGTGATACCAGATAAAACCTACGCCGTGGTTTATGAGGCTGCGATCGCGGATATCAAGATAAACGGTGCGCTAGATCCCGCTAAAATCGGCAGCGTCTCAAACGTCGGGCTAATGGCTAAAAAGGCCGAGGAGTACGGTAGCCACGACAAGACCTTCGTGATGAGCGAAGCGGGCGAGGCTCGCGTGGTAAATGCAAAAGGCGAAATTTTATTTAAATTTGAGCTAGAAAAAGGCGATATATTTAGGATGACGCAGGTTAAAGACGTCGCCGTGCGAAACTGGGTCGAGCTGGCGCTAAAACGCGCGAAAATCACGGGACAAAAGGCGATATTTTGGCTGGACGAAAACAGGGCTCACGACCGAGAAATCCTAAAAAAAGTAAGAGCGCAGCTAGCAAGCGCCGATACTAGCGGGCTTGATATAGAGATCATGTCTCCCGCGGCGGCTTGCAAAAAGTCGCTTGAGATCATGAGAAGCGGCAAAGACTGCATCAGCGTCACGGGGAATGTCTTGCGCGACTATCTGACCGATCTTTTTCCGATCTTGGAGCTTGAAACCAGCGCTAAGATGCTCTCTATCGTGCCTCTGCTAGAGGGCGGAAGTATCTTTGAGACGGGAGCGGGAGGTAGCGCGCCGAGGCTCGCCGAACAGCTGCTGGAGCAAAATCACCTAAGCTGGGATAGCCTGGGAGAGTTTTTGGCTCTGGGCGCTAGTCTCGAGCAGTTAGCGGGATTTAAGCAAAGTCCCGAGGCGCAAATTTTAGCCGATACGCTAAATGCGGCCGTAGAGCGCTATCTAAAAGAAAACAAAGTTCCGCGGTTTGAGGTCGGGCAGCTAGATACGCGCGCGAGCCATTTTTATATCGCGCTTTACTGGGCGAGCGAGCTTGCCGCTAGCGGTACGCAGCTGGGCGATAAATTTAAACTCGTCGCCCAAAATCTCGCGCAAAACGAGAGCGCGATAGTGGCCCAAATAAACGCGGCGCAAGGACGAAAGGTCGATATCGGCGGATACTATAAGCCAGACGGCAAAAAGGCGAGCGCGGCGATGAGGCCGAGCGCAACGTTTAATCAAATTTTAGAAAACCAAATTTTATAAAAAAGGAAAAAAATGAAAATTTCAGTTATCGGAGCCGGAAACGTAGGCGCGAGCGCGGCTAGCGCTATTTTGCTAAGAGGCATCGCAGACGAGATCGCGATGGTGGATATATTTGGCGACGTGGCGCGCGCAAAGGCGATCGATCTATCTCAGAGCGCGGCGGTTTTCGGTCTGGACGTTAGCGTTGTCGGCGGGGATGATTTTTCGTTGATTAAAGATAGCGACATCGTGGTCGTGACCGCCGGAAGCCCTAGAAAAGAGGGGCAGACTAGAGAAGATCTGCTGCTAAAAAACGCCGGCATCGTAAAAGGCACGGTGGAGAAAATCGCCAAATTTGCCCCAAACTGCGTCATCATAAACGTAACCAACCCGCTTGACGCGCTCACGTATCTAGTCTATAAAACGAGCGGTTTTGATAAAAGCAGGGTGCTGGGGATGGCGGGCGAACTAGACTCCGCGCGTCTAAAATACGAGATCTCTCAAAAAACAGGACTAAAAAACAGCGCATTTAGCGCGCACATCATAGGATCTCATAACGACGATATGGTGGCGCTACAAAGCAACGTGAGCGTGGATCTGGGCGGCGAATTTGACGCGGTAGCGCAGGAGGCCAAAACGGGCGGCGCAAAGATAGTTAAGCTGCTTGGCACGTCGGCATACTATGCTCCGGGCGCGGCTGCGGCCAAGATGTGCGAGGCGATCAAAACGGATAGCGAGCAGTGGCTAAGCTGCTGCGTGATAGAGGGCGAGTGCGCGGGCGGTAGGCTCGTTAAGCTAGGCAAGGGCGGCGTGCGCGAGATCAAGCAACCAAGCGCGGAGGAAAAAGCGGCTCTTGAAAAAGGCGAAGCCCAAACGGCTGCAAATATCAAATTTCTAAAAGAAAGCGGGGTAATCGCGTAGCCGATGTTTATAAAATCCAAGATAAAAACGAATCAAATTTGCGCGCTTTTTTTGGCGACTTTTATTTCGGGTTGCGCTAACGTTTCGCCAAGCGCTCCGAAAAATGAAGCCTCAGCCGCGACGCTGGTAAAACAAGGTCAAATCCAGGCTGCGATGCCGATAGAGAAAAGTCAAATTCAAGTTACGACTCCGCCAGAAAAGAGTAAAATCCAAAACTCGGCAGTCGAGACGACGCAAAGTAAAGTCAGCAACCGATTTGACGTGAAAGAAAAAGCCCTGCTTGACCTTATACAAAAGTATGTAGGCAAAAGAGACGGCGGCGACTGCTCGGGCTTTGTGACGCTTATAAATAAAAAATTTAACCGAGACTTTTTTGACGAAAAGGAACTCGATAAATTTTACACCAAGCGCGGCCTAAAAAGCGAAGCGATGTTTAAGCTTTACGAGAGTAAAAATTTGATCGCGTTTGATGATCCGCAGGTCGGGGATTTGATATTTTTCAACAACACGACTAGAGGCACGAAAAATAACAAAAAAGCCAAAATCGTCACTCACGTAGGCATCGTAAGCAGCGTCGAAAAAGACGGCACCGTAGCTTTTACGCATCATACCAAGGGTAAAAATATGGTGGATTTTATGAATCTAAACGATAAAAATACCCGCAAAAAAGGAAAAAAAGAGCTAAATTCCTACGTCGTGTCATGCAAAAACAAAAGCACGTCGTGCCTTGCGTCAAATAGATTTGCGGGATTTGGCAAAGTGGGCGTAAGGGACTAAAATATCTATAAATTTGGCTGTTTCGAGTCTTAAAATTTACCGCCGTATCTGTATAAATTCGTCGTCAAATTT
>NZ_CALIII010000440.1 GCF_938018145.1 uncultured Campylobacter sp. | reverse complement strand
TAATAGCCCACAATGCCAACGACGAATTTGCTGCCGATGAGACCGTGTATCTGCCGCAAAGAGTACTAAAATCGCAAGAGAAAATCAGCGAGCTAGCCGCAGACGAGACGACTAATGGGCAAAATTTAAGCCAAGTGCAAGCCGCCCAAAGCGAAGCGGCTGAATCCGAGCGCAAATTTGAGGGCGCGAGCCATGAAGCCGTGCTAGGCCAAAGCGACGAGGAGGCCGAAGCGCTAGAATACGGCAAAGCTCTAGCTCAAATCCCCGAAAACTTAAAGCGCAGATATCAGATTCATCTTTTGGTTAGATTTGCCTTCGTGAGCTTTGCGGCGATGGCTTTTTTGATTATATCTTCAAACCCCAACAAGGGATTATCTGGAGCGTTCATAGTTAGCACCATTTGCATAGGTGCATTTTTTGCTTCGGGGCGCAGGTATAGCAAACTTTTTGTCGAAAATACCGAAAAAAGCAATAGGATTTTCGCGATAGAAAATTTTGCGATCATGACGCTGGTTTTATACTATCCTGTCGGCTCACTGTTTTTGGAAGGCAAGGCTGTTCATAGAGACGCATCGGCATTAATTTTTGTCTATCTATATATACCGCTGATACCGATATTGTTGATAACGACCGTTGTTTGTCTGGCTCGCAACTTGAGCTTTTACAAGGAAATAAAATAGTGAAATTTAAAGGCGGAGCTAAATTTGACGTTCAAACTTGCAAATAAAAAAGTAGAAAATAGAGCAGGGCGGCTAAACTAACCGCCCGAATTTAGCGCAAATTTAAGTCCTAAGCCGCATCAAATTTGCCGTGTAAGCAGATCAGATAGGTAGGACGCGGATATTTGGGCTGAGGTTTTCTTGAAGCACGTTTTCGATCGCGTATAGCGTGCCGGTCGCACCGCTCGCGCAGCCGCTGCAAGCGCCCATATATCTGATATAGACGTCAAATTTGCCCTCGGCGTCTTTTTGCAGATCGAGGATCTCCATATTACCGCCGTCCATCATCAGCATCGGGCGGATCTCTCTGTCGATGACGCTCTCGATGGCTTTTAGCTGGCCCACGACGGTCATGCTCTCAAAGCTCACGTCGTCAAATTTGCCAGAAACTTGCGCGTCGATGACGGCTTGCTTTTTCTCCTGCTCCATCTCGGCTCTGGTGTCTGCGAGGATGTCCACGAGATAATACTCGCGCTTTTCGTGTCCGCCCGGGCGCACGCAGGATTTGCAAAAGGCGCCTGCTTTGGTGTATTGCGTGATCTCCTCGACCGTGTGTAGGTCGTTTAGGCGGATGACCTCTTTGATCGTGCCTAGGCTCACGCGCGCGCACTCGCACACGATGATCTCGTCCTCGAAATGCTCAGGATCTACACCCTTGTACTGCGCCGCTGCGGCCTTGATAACGTCGTAGGCCATGACCGAACAGTGCATCTTTTGCGGCGGGACGGCTGGGACGTCGGGCGTGTCGCGCATGGCTTTTTCCACGTCGATGTTGGTGATTTTGACCGCTTCGTCCACGGTCTTGCCGACGCAAAGCTCGGCCATCGTATCGGAGCTCGCCACCGCCGTGCCGCAGCCAAAGCTTTTAAATTTAGCGTCCATGATGCGGTCGGTTTTCTCGTCCACGAGCCAGTATAGCCTCACCGCGTCGCCGCAGCTCTCTGCGCCAAAGTCCGCCACGATGAGCTTGCCGCCTCTTGCTTTTGCCTCGTCCTCGGTGATCTCGCCCATAAATTTGGGGTTGTTCATGCGGTCTTGGACGTTTTGGGAGTATTCGTCCCAGATGGAGCCGCCTATTAGATTATTTTTTGCCATTTTATTTCCTTTTTAGAGGCGTTGTCTCGCGAGCGTCTTTGAATGAGCTTGCAAAAATATCGCTGCGGCAACCTATTTGGTTAGCCTTGCTCATTTTTGCTTCACAACATTCAAATCCATCTCGCGATACTGCCGCCCGCTTCCTTTTAAATTTAACTCAAATTTGGGCTTTTAAAAACCCAAATTTGAACCAAATTTATGAAATTTAAATTGTTAAGGCAAAGTATTTTGAGATGAATTTGAATGTTGTGCGGAAATTTGCGTCCCAAGGCTAGACATAT
>NZ_CALIII010000439.1 GCF_938018145.1 uncultured Campylobacter sp. | reverse complement strand
ATTTCAAATTTGATGAAAGAGCAAAAGAGCGGGTCAAATTTGAGCGGGTTAAACCCAGCAAAAAGCTCAAATTTTGCCGCCAAACCGGTGCTGTCGCCCGATATCGCTCAAATTTACGCTGCAAGCTCAAATTTGCAGGAGGGCGGCGAGCTGGAGGGGTATCTTTACGGCGAGGCCAAAGTGCGATTTTACGACGCTAAAAAGGGGCTTGACGAGGTTCGCGAGGTAAATTTCACGCTAAGGCTGGATGAAGCTCAAAAAAGCGCCGACTGGAGCGAAGCTAGCGAAAATATGCATTTTACCGCGGTTGCAGAGCCGAATTTCAAGCTCTCATACGCGCCGCTGCCGGGCTTTGTCGCGGGAGCTAAAAATTTCAAAGAGCTAACCAAAAATTTCAAAGAATTTATCTATAGAAACTACAAACTTAGGCTCTTTAGCGCGCTAAATTTAAGCTCGGCGCCGGGCGAGAGCAAGGAGGAGTTTTACGTCCGTTTGGCCGATAAATGCAACGAAATTTTAGAGGCGCAAACGGCTAAGCTTACGGCTGAGTTTGACAAACAAAAAGCGCGCCTAGAGGAGAAACTAAACCGCTCGGTGGCAAAGCTGGAAAAAGAGCAGCGAGACTTTAAAAGCAAAGGTATAGAGACTGCGATCTCGGTGGGTGCTAGCATTTTGGGCACGATTTTTGGCAAAGGGCTACTAAGTAGCGGCAACATCGGCAAGGTCGCGACCTCCGCACGTTCGGCAAATAGCGTGCTAAAAGAGCGCAGCGACGTCAAACTAAGCGAGCAAGAAGTCGCCCAGCTAAACGCGCAGATCGAGGAGCTGATGGCGAAATTTGAAGAAGACGCTAGCGCGCTAAAAGCCAAAAACGACGTGCAAAACGTGGAAGTGACAGAGGTGGAGGTTAGTCCAAAAAGTAGCGATATATACGACGAAAAACTCTATCTTCTTTGGAAATAAATTTAACAGCTCGTCTCGCGAGTGCTTTTAAATGATTTCGTAAATTTCGCCCTGCGACAGACTATATGTCTAGTCTTGGGACGAAATTTACTTCAAAACATTTAAAATCATCTCACGATACTTCGCCTTATCGTTTTACGCTCAAATTCGAAGTCAAA
>NZ_CALIII010000438.1 GCF_938018145.1 uncultured Campylobacter sp. | reverse complement strand
CGCTGCGGCCTTCATACCCAAATCGCTAGTGGTCTCGTCCTTTGCAATGCGGCGCTCGTGAATTCCCGTGCGCTTTACGATCCACTCGTCGTCGGTTTCGACCATTTTTTCAAGATCGAAATTGGTTAGAATTTGACTCGGCGCGTATGCTGCGATCGAGATCATCGAGGCTTTTTTCATTTTTGCTCGTTTGAAGAAATTTCGCTTTCTATCGCGAAGTTGATTTTGGAGTCTGCAAATTTAAGCGCCTGAAAGATCGCGTTTTTAACGGCTTTCGGAGTGCTTTTGCCGTGGCTTATGATGACGCACTCTTTGACGCCCAAAAGCGGCGCGCCGCCGTATTCGTCGTAGTCAGTGCTTTTTTTGATTATTTTAAAGACGCGCTTCATCAAGAGGGAGCCCGCAATAGCGATAGGGGATTTTTTCGTCTCGTTTTTGATGAGCTTGCCTATGGTGCTTGCGACGCCTTCGCTGGATTTTAGCATAATGTTGCCGATGAATCCGTCGCATACGACCACATCTACCGAGCCGTCAAAAATTTGATTACCTTCGACGTTGCCGATAAAATTTTTCATATTCTTAAGCATCTGAAAGGTTTCTTTCGTTACCTCGTTGCCTTTACTATCCTCCTCGCCGTTGGATAGTAAACCTATGCGAGGCGCGCGCAATCCCATTATCTCTTTGGCGTATGCTTCGCCCATAATCGCGAATTGAAACAAATTCTCGGGCTTACAATCCACATAAGCGCCTACATCCAGCACGAGCGTGCGTCCGCCTATGGAATTTGGCATCAGCGTAGCGATTGCAGGGCGCAAAATGCCCTTTAGTCTGCCTATGCGAAGCGTAGCAAGACTCATCGTAGCGCCGCTGTGTCCTGCGGATACCACGGCTTTGCAAGTGCCGCTTTTTACCAGATCGACCGCCTTAAAGATGCTGCTTTCTTTGCGCTTAAGCGCGTCCGTAGCACCCTCTTTCATCTCAAAGACTTCGCTTGCAGCTACGTAAGTGATATACTTCTCAAACCCATAACCTTGCGGGATAAAAGGCTTGATACTGGCTTCGTCGCCTACCAAAAATGCATTAAATTTACGCTCTCGCAGCGCATCTACGACTCCGTTTATTATCGGCTCGCAGCCGAAATCACCGCCCATCGCGTCTATAGCAACGGAAATCATTGGATTAATATTCGCCCGTAGTTTTGTTTATTCTATGCGGAATTTTCCAGCTTCCGTCTTTATCTTTGACGGGAATCGGAAGGGTCACTTTGTAGTGAGTGCGTCTTTTCGCCGCACGAGTTTTACTAACTCTTCGCTTTGGAACTGCCATTTTTTCTCCTTTATAAATTTAGTTCTTGCATTCTTCGCAATAAAAATAGTCGCTTTTAAAAGCTTCCGTTTCGCTTCTTAAAATTTCATCCAGATCAACTTCGGCGCCGAAAAACTCCATAACGTCCAAGCTTTCGTGCCTTTCGTCATTAAAAACGCCTTCGCTTAAAAGCAAATTTACGAGATCTTCGTTTTGCAGCGTCTGGACGTCAAATTTTCTCGCGTTTGCGGCGATTTTTGCCGCGAGAGGATTTTTTGATTTAAAATTTTCGTATGGCATTTTTCCTCGTTTTTGAGTTAGGTTACGAAGCGATTATATGAAATTTAAGGTAAATTCAGGCTCAAATTTTACCCAAAGCCCGAATTTACGCCGATTTATTCTTTTATATCAAAGCCCAGCGTCGTTTTTAGCGTCTCTTTGTCGCATTTTGCGGCATCCGGATAAGGCCTTTCATAAATCACCTCAAACACCCAAAAGCCCGGCCTTAGTGCTACGACTTCGGTGATACCCTGCGCGTCGGTCATACCGTAAAACGCTCGCTTATCCTCTAAAAATCCCGCAAAAGTGCCGGTTAGTTTGGCGCGTTCTAGCGGCTTGCCGTCAGCCAAAACTTGTAGTTTAAAGGGCTTATCCACGCGAAAACTAGCCGGATTTTGCAGCGGCACGATCTCGATTTTCTCTCCGACGGGCTTAGCGACAAAGTCGTCTGCTTCGCCTAAATTTAGGATTTTTTTGGACGTTATCGTCATCAGGCGGCAGATTTGCACGTCGCTTAAATCTTTTAGATCAAGCTTATTTTTGTCAATAATCCACTTGCCGTCGCTGCGCTTTTTTAGCGAATACATCGGATTTTGCCGCGCAAGCAGGATATAGGTACCTTTGCCTAGCTTTTCGCCCTCGTAGCGGTAGTTTTCGCCGCTTTGCGCTAGCTCTTTTTTCTGTCCGTCTTTATGGATCAGGGTAACGGGCGCAAAAAGATGGACGCGCTCTTGCATTATAGGCTCATAGTTTGGAAAATCGTCGCTATAACCCATTTTTGCGACGAATTTACCCGTCTTTTCGTCGTTTGCACCGTCCACCCAAAACATATGCGCCTGCGCCGAACAAACGGCTCCCGCAAGTATCGCAGCGGCAAAAATTTTACGTGTTTTCATGCTTTTCCTTTCGGTTATTTTTGATATTTGATGTCAAATTGTAGCTAAAAATAGATTAAAATTTGGATTTATTTTTGGAGAGATTTTTAAATTTTAGATTTACGGCTTTATTTTGCAAATTTATACGCCAAATAGTTCTCTTAATCGCCAAAAGCAAAATTTGAATAATTTTTACGAATTTACGAAGACCAATCGTATCTTGGCGAGTAAAGCATTTAGATTTAGCGCGAAACTCGGGCGCATTTTTACGAAAAGTAAAACGCAAAACGCGCCTGAGTTAAATTTATGACGCTAGCGGTCTAACGCTTTAAAATTTTAGCGTTTTCGCAGCCGACCTCTAGCCCCATCTTGCACGCTTTTTCGTAAAATTTAACCGCGGCTTTGACGTCCGCGTTTACGCCCATGCCGCGCTCGCTCATAAAGCCCGCCTCGTTGCAGCCTTTGGCTAGGCCCAGCTCGCATGAGTTTTTATAGAGCTCGTACGCCCGCACTTCGTCTTTTACCGCGCCGACGCCCGTCTGATGAGCGTACGCTAATGCGTAGCAACCCAGCTTATCGCCCATTTTGCAAGCTCGCTCGTAAAATTTAGCCGCCGTCTCAGGCTGTTTCGCCGCGACCTTGCCGCTAGCGATCATCGCGCCGATATCGTAGCAAGCACGCGCGTGTCCGCCCTCGCACGCTAGATTAAAGAGTCTCGCCGCCTCGATAAAATCCGAGACTCGGTACATCGCTAGCGCGTCTTCAAACTGCTTATTTGCCAAATTTGCAGGCGCGCTCGCAGGGGCGCTTGCCATCTCGTTTGAGGATCTCGTTTGCGCCGCAAAAAGCGCGCTCGCCGCAACAATCAAACAAAGTAAAATTTTTTTCATTTGTGCTCCTTTTTATGAGGTTTCGATTTAAATTTTAGCCCTTTTTAATAAACATAAATGAAATTTTAACTAAACTCGCCCGGCCACGCGCTCGTCTACACCCAATTGAGGCCATATACGGCTATTTTGACGAGATTTTATTCATCGCAAAGCCGCAAAATCGCCCCGTGACGCCATCTCTGCGGTAGGAAAATAGCCCCTGCGTCTCAAGCGTACAGCGCGGATCAAACTCGACTCGCCCCACGCCAAGCTGCGCAAATTCGTCTCGCAAGGCCGAATCCATATCAAATTTGCCGCCATTTTTATAGCGGTTAAACTCGCCCAGATCAAGCTCGCCCACCTCGTAGTTTCGCGCCTTGATATTTGCGCCGACAAACACGCGCAGATCGCCCGCCTTGCAGCCAAACTCGCTCGCCATCAAATTTACCGCGTTCGTGCAAATTTTACCAGTTACGCCCGCTCTGCCAGCATGCACTGCGGCAACCACGCCGCGCCGCTCGTCTGCTATCAAAACAGGCGAGCAGTCGGCAACCAAAACGCAAAGCGCTACGTCTCTAAGCGCGGTTATCACGCCGTCGCAGGGCGGTAGCTCATCATCAAGATTTCGCAAAATTTCCACGCGGTTTGAGTGAATTTGACGCATAAATTTTAGATTGCTAGGCGCGACGCCGATTTGTTCGGCTAGGATTTCTCGATTTTTAGCGACGTTTGCGGACAGGTCACCGACGTGATCACCCAAATTTAAACCATCGTACGCGCCCTCGCTTACTCCGCCAAATCGCGTCGTAAAGCCAAGCTTCAAGCGCTCGCTTTCAAAAACTACATCTAAAATTTCCCGCTTCATTTCCGTCAAATTTAACCCGCCTAGCCTAATAAAGGCTCGCGATATGCTGCGACTCGTCCCAGCTGATCTCGCTTTTGCCGCCGTTTTGGGCACCGCGGCCAAACTCCAGCTGCCTAGCCACGTAGCGCGCGAGCAGATCGCTCTCCACGTTTACGCGGCGCCCCGGCTCAAACTCGCCAAACAAGCTCTCTCGAAATGTTATCGGGATGATCGTTAGGCGCACGCCTGTGAGCAAAACTTCGTTGATCGTAAGACTCACTCCCTCGACCGCGATGCTGCCTTTGTTCGCCATCAGCGGCATGACGCTAGAGGGCAAATTTATATAAAAATCAACCCCGTTTTCGCGCCGCTCTATGCGCGCTACCTCGCCGATAGCGTCTACGTGGCCTTGAAGCAAATGCCCGTCCACGCGGTCTGCTAGCCGCATCGCAGGCTCGATATGCACGCGTCCGCGCAAATTTTCCGTCGCAATGTGCGCTCTAGTCTCGGCGCTAAGCTCCACGCTAAAGCCGTCTGCGTGCAGCTGCGTCACGCTCAAGCACGCGCCGTTTACCGCGACGCTATCGCCTAAATTTGGGCGGTACGAGGCTTTTAGTCGCAGGGTGTTTTGCGAATAGCTCGCAACCTGCGCGATCTCTCTAATCAGTCCGTTAAACATTTTTCGTCCTTAAATTTTGAGCTATTTTATAAAATTTAGCCTCAGAACGGGCTAAATTTGCCGACCAAATTTTACCGCTCGCTTTTTAGCGCGGCGCAAATATGCAAAACTGGCAGAGTAATCGACCAAGGCTTGATCAAAATTTAATACACTTTAAAAATATTTAAGATAAAATAATCGTCAAATAATAATCATAAGAAACGATAAACTTGAAAAAATCACGACTAGGCCTACT
>NZ_CALIII010000437.1 GCF_938018145.1 uncultured Campylobacter sp. | reverse complement strand
GCGTACTTACGGGCTTTATCGGCACGATATTTTTCGTCTGGGTACTCTGGCGAAACAAAAAGGTCGCGTGATGTTAGAAGTAAAAAATCTAAATTTCGCCTATCCAAACGGCGCCGGTAGGCTAGAAAACGTAAATTTACGCGTCGGCAAAGGCGAAATCCTAACGATACTCGGGCGAAACGGCGCGGGCAAATCGACCATGCTAAGCCTAATCAGCGGCACGCAGACGCCGCACTCGGGCGAAGTTTGGCTGGGCGGCAAAAACAGCGCCGAGCTTAGCAACAAAGAGCGCGCCAAAATCATGGCCTACGTCGCTCAAAGCGAGATCTGCGAGTACGACTACACGGGTCTTGAGTTTATCACGATGGGGCGAGCGGCGCATCTGGGTATCTTTGCGCGGCCTAGCGAGGAGGACACGGCGATAGCGAAGGAATTTACCGCGAAGCTTGAAATCACGCACCTTGAGGATAAATTTATCACTCAGATGAGCGGCGGGCAAAAGCAGATGTGCTCGATCGCGCGCGCGATGGCCGCAAAGCCCGAGATAATCGTGTTTGACGAGCCGACCTCGGCGCTGGACTTTGGCAATCAGTATAAATTCCTACGCACCGTTAAGCAGCTAAAAGAGCAAGGCTACACCATCGTGCTAACCACACATAATCCCGATTTTGCCGTGCTTCTAGGCGGCTACGTGGCGCTGGTTAAGGGCGGAGGCGAGGTGGCTTTTGGCACCGTGGACGAGATCATAGAAAGCGAGCATCTAAGCAAGCTTTACGGGCTAAATTTGAGCGTGGAGTACATCGAGCAAGTAACTAGAAAGTGCTGCCTCACGCATCCGCTGTGAGTTACGGCGCGCGAGAAGCGGCGTAAATTTGCGCTAGGCAAAATCAAAAAGAATGAGCAACGGGCGCACGCGGCGGGGCGGATAAATTTTGCGCATAAGGAGCGAGGCGTGCGTATCTACCTTGCAAATTTGACGTCTTTGGCTCGTTATTTGGCTATTTTGCTCTCAAATTTAGCTTAAATTTGAGGCTTATAAAATTTGGCCGAGCCTTGGCTGGTTTTAGTCGGCTCGGCTCTGTAAATTTGACGGCTACGGGTTTGCGCCTTGAGTAAAATCGGCGTTAAATTTAAGGCTCGCAAATTTGGGCGGCTTTTATTTTTCTCCCGCGTTGCGCGCCGGAAATGATTAAAATTTGCTTCGTTAAAGCGGTCTTGCTAAAGCGAAGCAAAATCCCTCCAAAAAGGCTCGTTTGCAAAAGCGCAGTAAAACGAGCCTTCAAGGCAAATTTACACATATCCCTGATCTATCATCGCATCGGCTACCTTGCGAAAGCCCGCGATATTTGAGCCAAGCACCAGATTTCCCTCGTCGCCAAACTCCTTGCTAGTTTCGTAGCTAAGCTCAAAGATATGATTCATGATGCCGTGCAGTCTGTGATCGACCTTTTCAAAGCTCCACGCGGTCATGCCGGCGTTTTGCATCATTTCTAGGCCTGACGTGCCCACGCCGCCCGCGTTTGCCGCCTTTGCCGGAGCGAAGTAAAAATCCTTTTGCGCTAGCATAAAATTTATCGCATCAAGCGTGCTTGGCATATTTGCCCCCTCGGCGACGAAGCGACAGCCGTTAGCGTAGAGCGTCTTTATGTCGGCTAGGTGAAGCTCGTTTTGCGTCGCGCACGGAAACGCTCCATCGCACGGCACGTCCCAGACGCCGTTTCTGCCCTCTTTATATTCGCTTACGCTTACGTATTTTGCGTTCGGTCTAAATTTGACGTATTCGCTAAGGCGCGCGCGTTTGACTTCTTTTAGCTCTTTAAGCACCGCTAGATCGATGCCCTCGGCGTCGTAAACGTATCCGTTTGAATCAGAAACCGTGATAGGCAGCGCGCCTACTTGATAGAGCTTTTCTACCGTGTATATGGCGACGTTTCCGCTACCGCTTATGCTGCATTTTTTGCCCTCTAGCCCAAGGCCCGCTCTTTTGAGCATATTTTGCGTAAAATAGACTAATCCGTATCCCGTCGCCTCCGTGCGCGCTAGGCTGCCGCCCCAGTTTAGCCCCTTGCCCGTTAGTATGCCGTCAAATCTACCCGTGAGTTTTTTATACTGCCCAAACATATAGCCGATCTCGCGCGCGCCCACGCCGATGTCGCCTGCGGGCACGTCCACGGTGTTGCCGATGTGGCGGTATAGCTCGCTCATAAATGCTTGGCAAAAGCGCATTATCTCGCCCTCGCTCTTGCCTTTTGGATCAAAGGTGCTGCCGCCCTTTGCGCCGCCGATGTTTACGCCCGTTAGCGAGTTTTTGAAAATTTGCTCAAATCCTAAAAATTTTAGCACGCCAAGATCGACGCTCGGGTGCAGTCTGATGCCGCCTTTATAGGGGCCCACGGCTGAGTTAAACTGTATGCGGTAGCCGTTATGCACCTGCGGTCTGCCGTCGTCGCCCGTGTACGTGACGCGAAATATCACCGTACGCTCAGGTATCACGATGCGCTCTAAGATAGCGTGTTTTTGGTATTTGCTCTTTTTTTTTATAAGCGGCTCGAGGCTGCCCAGCACCTCGGTCGCAGCCTGCACGAACACGCCTTGGCCCGGATTGGTTCTTTTTATCCACTCCATCGTTTTTTCGATGTACTCGCTCATCTTCGCTCCTATTCGTCAAATTTTAGTAGTTGAATATTAACTCTCCTAGAAAAAATTTTTATTTAAATTTATTTTTATATTTTTATTTTAGGCGATAAGTGTTACGTATCGAAACTAAATTTATTAAACATAACTTTTTAGTAAATTTATCGTGACATTATTTTACGCTTTAGCGTTAATTTTGATCGTCTCGGATACGGTTATGTTAAATTTAGGAGCTTGAAATTTACGGCTGCGCGATTTTGCGTATTTGGATGAGTTTTAGTTAAATTTGAAATTTATCGGTAAATTTGCGGTCGGTTTCGTTAAATTTACCAGCTTAAATTTTATTCGGTCAAATTTTTAGCAAATTTGAGTGGGTTAAATTCGCTAAAAACGAGTCAGAACGTAAATTTTAGCCCAAAGCGGGCTAAAATTTGATTACATATCCTCTTTGATTTCGTCGTTGCTGCGAACGACTAGGCCCGAGCCGTGGATGACGCTAGGGATGCATGCCGTGCAGATATCGACCTCTTCGCCGTTTTTGTGGGCGCGGATAAATACGGCGTTTTCGTTTTCCGTGCTTTTTTGTCCGCAGACGTTGCAAACTACGATATTTTCAGTTCTCATTTGTTTTCCTTTTTAAAAATTTCGGCTTATTTTATTTAGTTTTTCGCTGATTTGAAATGATTTACGTCAAGCGCGAAGTCTCGCGTAAAAAGAAAAAATGCGAAAAATAAATAACGAAAAAAACCTGCAAGAAAAGCCCGAAAATAGGCACTAAGCATAGCAGGTAAAAGCACAGCGCGGCGGCTTTAAATTTATATCCGCCGTAGTCCAGCAAGTAAAGCTCGAATTTGTGCCGCGAGAGAGCATTTGGCGCGACGTCGATGAAAAGCAGCGAATAATAAAGATAAAAAAACGCCGGGTGCAGGGCGAGGAAATTTAGCGCGGGCACTGCTAAAATCGGCACGCAAATAAGCGCGATCAGGAAAAATTTGAGCAAAATTTGACCCATGAGAGCCGTTTGGCGAGCTAGGCTGACGTTTGCTAGCTGCGCCTCGTCCACGCGGTAGTGCCTGCGGTTTATCTCGCGCGCGATCGTCGGAGTGAGAAAGCCCGCAACCGCGAGCGCGCAAAAAACCGAAAGCATGACGACCAGATATGCGCCGACGGCGTAAAATATCGCGCCGATGAGCCATTTTGCGATGCCTAGGCTAAGGATTTTAGCCACCATCGGATATTCGGCCAGCGCGCCTGCCTCGCCCGATACGGCCGCGTTTAGCGCCTCGTATAGCTCGCGGCCGCCAAACATCGCGATCGCTGCGATGATGATCGCAGAAAAAACGAGTGGTAAGATAGAAAGCGCAATAAATTTGGGCGTAAAAAGGTCCTTTATCGAAAGGCGTAAAATATCAGCGAACAACGAATCTCCATTTTGTTTAATTTTATAGCCGTCATGCGACGAAAGGGCGTTTGGCGCGGCGGCTTTTCTAAATTTGACACGCATTTTTTGCTTTGCGCAAAGCGGCGCGGCGAATGTTTCCAATGGCGCGCAAATTTAACGCGAGTATAGACTTCGCGGCTAAATTTGACCGATTTAAAATAGGCTGCAAATTTAGCTAAATTTACTCAAATTTGATCCATTTTTTACTTGGATCGGCTAACTACGCGAGAGCTTGCAAGTAGCGCAAATTTTACAGATTAAACGGCGGCATTTTAGCTAGCACAGCTAAGCCGCGCTCAAATTTAAGCAACCCACGACTTAAACTGCCTGGCGACGAGTTAAATTTGCTAAATTTAACGACCCAAGCGCAAATTTGGCCCGCAAAGCCGTCAAATTTTATTTTACCGCCTTGTACTCGGCCTCGAGCGCGGCGTAGATCTCGTCCACGCTTTTTAGCCCGCGAGCGAGGATCTCGTTCATCACGGCGTTATCTTCCTTGCCGTTCCAGACCTTTTTATACGCACCCTCTTTGTAGCCGTGGTCTTGGCGGAAGCGGTTTAGCACGTTTTTACCGACGTAGCACTCGTAAAGCGAGCTGAGATTTACGCCGCATTTTAGGCTCATCGTGAAGTAAATTTTAAGCAGGTCAAAGAGCGAATACTCAAAGCCCGAGCATTTATTTATGAGCATTTCGACGTCGTTTATGATCTCGTAGATGTTTTCGTCAGCGACGTTAAACGGCTCGCGGCAAAACGCCTCAAAGCCGCTGCTAGCGCAGATATCGCTTGATAGCTTTGCGATGTCGCCGAGGTTATTTAGCTTGTACTGCTCGAGCATCAAACTCATCAAAAAGTGCCAGATATCCACGACCTCGACGCGCAGATTTTCTTCATTTGTCGGTGCGTTTATGCTTTTCCAGTGCTTCCAGGCAAAGCTATCTATGAGCTCGGCGCACTCCATATATATGCAGCGTTTCCAGCTGATGAGTTTGCCGTTTTTGTTGACGCCGTTTTCCCAGCCGATGCCGTTGGTATCGTCGTTTAGGCTCTGCTGGAGATTTAGCATTTGGGTGATTTTTTCATTCGCGTTCATAAATTTTCCTATTTTTAAAATTTATGAATTATAGCGAAAATTTTAAACCGCGAACTAAACGTAAAATTTAAAGCTATCCAGCTGAGAAATGAGCTCGTCAAAGAGCTTTTTGGAGTTTTGCAGCAGCTTGGCGTCCGCTTTATTTTGCTCCATCAGCCTATCAAAAAGCTTTAGCGTGCCGTCTGCGATAAAATTTTTATGATTTGCGTCTTTTATCTCGGGAAGCTCTTTGCGAAGGGAGTTTGCGAGATTTGTCACGCGCGAAAATACCCAATCCTCGCCCTCTTTGACGTTTTTCATAAATTTATCTATGCTAGGCGCTATCTTTTCTAGAGCGGCTGCCAGCTCCTCTTTATCGCAAGCGTCCAGTCCGTCGCCTTTATACGAGAAGCTATATCCGTACTCGTGCGTGAGAGTGAGCGCGGATGCCGATGCGCCGGCTGTTTTGGCGCTAGCATAGTCTACGGTTTTGTTGTCGTACATTTTTAGATTTATCTCGTCGCCGCTGCTGGTTTTAAAGCTAAAATCAAAGCTGTTTAGGCTCGCGCTTTGGTAGTTTTGTAGTTTCATGATTTGCCGTCCTTTTGGCTTTATATCGGCTAAATTTCTTTTTTCTTAATACCCCTTGCGCTAAAATCACGCAAAAAAGGATGAAAATGTGCTGTTTTGCCGCGCGCGTATTTTTGCTCATTAGCGCGACCGTTTTGAGCTTTGTTTTGCACGGATTTTTCCCGCAAATTCCCGTCGTCGCGTTTTATTTTTTACTGGCAAATTTGATCTCGCTTACGATATTTTCGCTATTTTTCGCGGGCAAACTGCCAAGCTTCGTTAAGCCCGCGGCGGTGCACTATTTTAGCTTTATCGGCGGCTTTGCGGCTGGGCTTGCGGTGACACTATTTAAACGCGAAAAAGCGGGAGCTAAATTTGTTAAAATAGAGCTTTTTATATTTGCTTTTTGGCTAGTTTTAGCTTGCTTTTTGGCGCTAAATTTTAGCTGGGTTTCGGCAAATTTGGCTCAAATTTTTAGCGCTTAAGGCGGACGAAATGGATGAAAAAATTTTAAAATTTATCCGCAAAATGCACCTGCTTAGCCTTGCTGTTTTAGATGACGGCAAGCCATACTGCGCGAGCTGCTTTTACGCCTTTGACGAGGGAAATTTGGCTTTTATCGTAGCAGGCGGCGAGCAGAGCGCTCACGTGAAGGCGTTTTTAGCAGAGCCCGACGTAGCCGGAACAGTCGCGCTTGATACGAAGGTGGTGGGCAAGATAGAGGGCGTGCAGTTTCGCGCCATAGCCGCTCCCGCAACCGCACAGCAGAGGAAAATCTACTTCGCGCGCTTTCCTTACGCTTTGGCGATGAACCCGAGCCTTTACGCTTTGAGCCTTGGCTGGGTTAAATTTACGCATAATGCGTTGGGGTTTGGG
>NZ_CALIII010000436.1 GCF_938018145.1 uncultured Campylobacter sp. | reverse complement strand
TCGATGTAAATTCTGTAGTCGTAGTCAAGCCCGAAGTCGTCGTAAAATTTCTTTAAATTTATAAATTTTATCCCGCAAATTTCGCGTAGCTCGAAAAGCGGGTAGAGTTTGGAGCCGTTTTTGGCGACTAGATGCGAGGGCGCCAGCGTCGTAAACGAGCAAAACGCCGACGTGAGCACGAGTCCGGCTAGATCGCTGCAGCGCGCGGCCGCCTCGCGAAATCGCACTGGAATGCTCTTTTTATGCAGAAAAACGATGCGCGAGTTTTCAAATTTAGCGCAGATCGCGCCGCTCCAAAACAGATACGCATTGCCAGAAATTTCGGCGTTTCGCGCAAATTCGCAGCCAAGAACGTAATCATCCAAAAACTCGTTTGGCGCAAGGGTGATTTTCATATTTTCCGTGCCTTTCTTGCGGGAAATTATAGCGAAATTTGCTTTTTTGGCCGTAAATTAGATAATATGCGCCCAAATTTTACAAAGGACCAAAATGAAAAAGGTTATCTCTACAAAAGACGCCCCACAGGCGATCGGACCGTATTCGCAGGCGATCGAGGCAAATGGATTTCTGTTTATTTCAGGACAGCTTGGCGTTACGCCGGAGGGCAAATTTGCGGGCGAGGATGTGAGAGCTCAAGCTGAGCAATCGATGCTAAATTTAAAGGCGATTTTGGCGCAGGCTGGGCTTAGCTTTGAAAATGCGGTAAAAACGACGATTTTTCTAGCCGATATCGAGGATTTTGCGACCGTAAACGAAATCTACGCCAAATTTTTTAGCGAGCCGTACCCGGCTAGAAGTACGATCGCCGTTAAAACGCTGCCAAAAGGCGGCCTAGTCGAGATCGAGCTCATCGCGGCGACGAAGTAAAATTTAAAATCAAGGAAAAAAATGAAAAAGATTATATTTGCCCTCGCAGTCGTTTTGATCGCGGTTTTTGGAGTCGCATTTTACTGCTCGTCTAAGGCTAAGGAGTCCTACGATAGAGGCGTGGCGAGGCTAACTAGCGAGACTTTGAAGCTTGGATTTTTCAATATAAAAGCAAACGCGGTAGAAAACGACTACGACAAAGGGCTGTTTAGCTCGCGCGCGGTGCTAAAACTCGAGCTCACCGACGGCAACGATCCGGTCAAATTTGAAGCCAAAACGACGCTAAAGCACGGATTTGCTGAGCTATTTAGCGGATTTAAGGCTCATAGCGACGTCAAAGCGCTAACGCCCGAAGCCGCGCTCTATCTAAAGAAAATTTTCGGCACGGACGAGTTTTTAAGCATCGACGCGCTGATAAAACTTGATAAAACCCGCGACGTGATGCTAAATTTGGCCGATATCAAAACAAATGAAGATGACTCTAGCTTCGTAATCTCAAAGCCTTTTGCGAAGGCGCAAATCAAAGAAAATAAGATAAAATCCCTAGAAATCGGCGTTGGTAAAATAGGCGGCGGCGATACGGACGGCATGGATAAGGTTGATATAGAAAACGCCTCCGCGCTCATCGAGCTTAATGACTTTAAAGGCTTTGACGATCTCATGTCGTTTATAAACATACAAACTGCCTATGAAAATATAGCTAAAATCGGGGTGAAGGCCGATAAAATGAGCTTTAACAGCGCTAAGGGTTATGATTTTCCAAAATCGGTCGGCATTACGGGTATGTCGTTTTTGGCGCAGATAAAGCAAAACGCAGACGCAAATCTCCTCGATACGCTTACCGACGTGAGTTCGGGCGCGCTTGACGTGGACGGCAAAAAGGTGCTCACGCAGCTAAATTTGAGCCTAAACGAGAAAAACGTAAACAAAGAAGCGATGGCGATGTACGTCACCGACCCGAAAGA
>NZ_CALIII010000435.1 GCF_938018145.1 uncultured Campylobacter sp. | reverse complement strand
AGCCAAAAAGCGCATCAAGATTTTCACTCAGGGCAATAAATTTTTACAGCGCGCAAACGACAAATACGACTTCAAACACGTTGACGGCGGCTTTGTCTATCAGCAAAGCGACGAGGTGAAAGCTAGCGAGCTAGAAAATATGAAACTACAAACCGCGCGCGCAGCTAACGAGGCTGAGCTAAAAGACCTCGAGATCGCGTGGAAGGTCGCGGCGCTTACGAAAAGCAACTGCGTCGTTTACGTGAAAAACAGCGCCGTGGTCGCCATCGGTATGGGTATGACTAGCCGCGTGGACGCCGCGCGTGCGGCAGTGGCCAAGGCGCGCGATATGGGGCTTGATTTACGCGGTTGCGCGCTTGCTAGCGAGGCGTTTTTCCCGTTCCGCGATAGTATCGATATCGCAAGCGAGGCAGGCGTGAAGGCCGTGATACAGCCTGGCGGCAGTATCCGCGACGATGAGGTCGTGCAGGCGGCAAACGAGCACGGCATGGCGATGTATTTTACCGGCGTGCGCCACTTTTTACACTAAAATTTGATCTTTTTTGCGGCGAGGCGGCGTAAATTTGACTGCGCCGTTTTGCCGTTCTAAGCTTACTGATTAGCGGCGCGCTTGCTCCGCTTTTCTCAAATTTGACTTACCGGCCTTTAAATTTGGACTGCGATTTGCTTGCGCTTTGGAGATTAAATTTAATTGAAAGCGATATATGAAGCAAATTTTGATTTTCTTGGTATTTTTGGCGGGGCTTTATGCGGCTAATATCTACGTAAACGGCGAAAAGGTCGGCGGCAGCGACCAAAACTCGACCTATAACGGCGAGAGCAAAAACGAAATCCTAAAACAAGAGGGCAGAAAGCAACTCTGCAAAAAAGGCTACAAGCAGTATTGCTAGGCGGTGCTTTATCTTTTAATCGGCGGTCAAATTTACGCCGCCAAATTTTATCTCATCTCAAATTTCACACCTTCAACGCTCGGGTTTTGCCGCTCAAATTTAACGCCTCGGCCGTCAAATTTAAAATTTAATCCCTTAAGCAAGGTCAAGACGCCCGCACGCAAAATAAGAGTATAATTATCCAAATTTAAAACAAGGATAAAAAATGAGCGATTTTTTTAAAGACGCCGAGCAGTTTAACGCCGAGGGTGCGACGGTACCGTTTTATAGATATAGCCAAGGCGGCGTGGATTTTGTAGGATTTGACAGCCGTCCGTGCGTACCGCCCGAGCCTATGATAAACGCGCTGGTGGCGATCAAATTTGCAAACCAAAACACCAAAATCGTGATGGTAAATCATAAATTCCCAGCCGGTTTGATCCCTAAAATAGAGGAGCAGTTCGACATCGAGCGCGAGGATCTGGAGGGCGGGGCGGTCAAGATGACCTTTAGCCTAAAGCAGGGCGCGGACGTCAAAAACGTAGATACAAGCCTTTGTCACTGAGATAGGCTATGCTTTTAAACACCTTTGCGCCGCCTTTTAAGCTAGTGGGCGGTTATTTTATCGCGGGCATTTGCTTTTTGATTGCGAGCATTCCCGCCTTTTTCGCGGCTGATTTTGAGACGATCGCGGGGCTTGAGACGGCGGGATTTTTACACGTGTTTTTCGTCGGATTTGTTATGAGCATCATCATCGGCGCGCTTTATCAGCTCACTTCGGTGATTTTAGAAAAGCCGTTTTCGACGATCAAGGGCGCGGTGGCAAATTTAGCCCTTTACTGCGCGGGCACGGCGTCGATGAGCTACGGGATGATCAGTGGCAAAACGGGCTTCATACACGGCGGCGGCATGGCGCTTTTTCTCGCGCTGCTGTTTTTTGGCACGACCTATATCGTTAGCTTTATGGACAATGAAAAAAAGAGCTTCGCGGCGTTTATGCTCTTTGTTTCGGCGGTATTTTTGCTCGCCGGCATCTCGCTTGGATTTTGCCTTTTGATGATACTTTCGGGCACTTTGCCGATGGATTTTATGTTCGCGCTTAAATTTCACGTCTATTTCGTGCTCGGCTTTGTCTTTTTTATCATCGTCGGCGTAGCAACCGTGCTGCTACCGATGTTTGCTCTGGCGCACGATCTAAAATTTACGCTTAGCAAATTTGCCTTCGGATTTTATATTTTGGCTGGCGTTTTACTGTTTTTTAGCGAAATTTACGCGTACTTTGCGTTTGGAGCGGCGATTATTTGCTTTGTCGCCGAGGCACTACATATCCTAAAAAAACGCGTCCGCAAGGCGTATGACTACTGGAACGTAAATATCGCTCTTTCGCTCGCGGCCTTCGTACTATTTTGTGTTTTTGTCGCGGCGGATAGATACGATATGGCGGTATTTATGCTGATTTACGGCTTTTTATTCGCTTTTATTGCGGCTCATCTTTACAAGATCGCGCCGTTTCTCATCTGGTACCACTATGTAGCGCCGTTCGTGGGCAAGGTAAAGGTGCCTCTGCTAGATCAGATGATCCTTAAAAAGCCCGCATATATCGGTATCGGCTTTAATGCTCTTGGGCTTGCGCTTTACGAGCTTGGCGTCTGGCTGGAGATAAAATCGCTCGCGCACTGCGGCGTGGCTTGTCTGCTAGTTAGCATCGTTTTGGTTGCGATAAATATGATAAATGTTTTTAAATTTACGAAATTTGGAATAAAGGAAGAAAAATGAAAGAAAAAATCTATGCCGCACTCTCAAATATCGTCGATCCCGAGGTGGGCTTTGATATCGTATCCTTGGGACTGATTTACGACGCGGTTTGCGACGAGAACGGCAAAGCAAAGGTCACGATGACGCTATCTACGCGCTCATGCCCGCTGCACGAGATGATACTAAGCTGGGTAGAGACAGCGGTGCTAAACGTCGATGGCATAAAAGAGTGCGAGATAGACCTCGTATGGGAGCCTGCGTGGAGTATCGAGATGGCGAGCGACGAGGTGAGGGCGGCGTTAGGAGCGTGATTTTTGGCGCTAGGCGTAGTCAAATTTTACTGCGATTTGATCTGTTTATAAGCTTGTTCGGAGCGCGATTGTCTTGTCCGGACAAGCTCGCCCCAGTGCCTAAATACGAATGATGAGCTGGATGGCGTCGCCTTCGCGTCCGATCCTGTTCTGGGCTATATAGATGCGTCAAATGACAGAGTCAAGTTTCTCTAAGTGTTCAGTATTATGTAGCGTGAGCTAGACTGGCTACAAAGACCCGGCTACGTAGCGCGTAGAGCCGTAGAGTAGCTCATAAATATGATGAGTGAGGATAAACCTCTGCTGATCACCGACCTAAAGCGTACGAAAGAATATATTTAATTTAATTAAAGCAAGGTCGGTTTGGTAAATTTAACCCTGCCGGCAAGCAAGCTCGCTAGAAATTTACCAGCCAAATATCTCTTTTATCGTTTTTTGCAAAGGTAACACATGTATCAAATTTTCACTACGCATTTTCCCAAAATTTCACTCACGTGCACTGCATAAAAAACGCGCTCACCCGCGTCCGCTCGCACCAAAACACATATAAAATCCCGCCGCTACCAAACATCACCTAGCCGCCTTGCTCGCAGCTGGGAAGCTCGCTATCAAGCTGCATTAAAAATTCCATTTTCTCGCCGCATATCGGACACGTCGGCACCAAGGCGCCCTGTATCCACGATGGCTCGCCGCCGATGCGCGCGAGGTTTTGCCTGCTGTTTGACATCCCCCAGTCCTGAGCCGCCCAGCGCGCCGGCGTGGGCGCCAGCGCGACCTCGCACTCCTTTATCGGCTCATCCTGCACGTATTCGACTTGCGTCCGCTCTCCGATACGCCGTGGTATACCCTGCGCGTCGTGCTCGTAAAAGACTATCTCGCCTTCGTTTATCTCTCTAACATGCGCGGCGAGGCTTAGGCGCGGCAGCGATCGCACGGGCAAGTCACGGGGCAGCGGATCAAGCGTGATGAGATGAAATAGCGGATTTTGCGCATCGCCGTCCGCCTCGTCCAAAACCCCGCCGAGCTTATAGCCTGCCTTGCCGCCCTCAAACCGCCAGGTCGGATGGCGCTTCGCCAGATGCGCCGCATAGGGTGCGCCGAAATAGCCGCGCGGAAAGATTATGTGATACACGCGCTGTCCACAGTATCTTTTGAGCCTGAATTTCTCGCCGCCAAAACTTATTTTATCGTTCGAGGTTTTTGTGATTTATCGGAGTCGGATTCGTTTGAGTTAAATTTAGAGCCGTGTTCAGTCGTGCACGCTTTAAAATTTTGACTCGCTGCCGATTTTAACTTGCCAACGTTAAATTTAACGACGCTTGCCGCATCGCATGCTTCATTTAAATTTTTGCGAGTACATCGCGCTCATCCGCTTGCGACGATACAGAAGCGAGGCTACCCAGCTCGTTTGTCATCCGCGATACGCTACACTCGCTCGTTTGGGTTTGCTTTTGGCGTTATATTATAGTGTTTTTGGTGCGGTATAAAATCTAAAAACTATGGTTTTGAAATTATTTTTAGTGGAATAATTTTATTGTAAAATAAGAATATCCTGAATATATTGTGACTAACGAAATATAGTATAATTTGTTAAAAATCAATT
>NZ_CALIII010000434.1 GCF_938018145.1 uncultured Campylobacter sp. | reverse complement strand
TTTAAAGTACCTAAATTTGCGTTAAATTTGATGCTAGGCGAGGGATCAAGCATACTGCTTGAGGGTGCGAAAGTCTATCCCAAAGCCTTAATAGAGAGCAGATTTAGCTTTAAATTTAGCGATCTAAAAACCGCGCTTGAGAATGTTTTGGGATAATGTTTTAAAGTAAAACAAATTACCTAAAGGACTTTTCAATGGCAAACTGTACACTACATAAAATCCTGGCGTAGTGATAAATTCCGGAAATTTACCGCAAGAGTTCGAGTCAACTTGTGTTTAAATTTAATGTTTGGCGGCGGCATTCTATCGTTTTTATAAAGTCGTGCCGCATCGTCGTTCAAAATACACAAGTTTATCCTCTATGCCCTCAAAAGTTCGGTCGAGAAAGCGCTTTCATCTATCCCTCGCCCGATGCAAACCAAAAAATTATCGCAGCGTTTGCGGTCGCTAAAAGGCGTTATCTCAAATTTGCCGCCTACGAACTGCACGACGTATTGTGCTTCATCATCTTTGAAGCTCGCAAGTCCCTTGATACGGTAAAAATTTTCCGGTATGTCGTTCATAAATTTGATGAAATTTTGCCTATCGATGCCCTCAGGTAGGTCTTTTTTAAACGAGACTATCCCCTCGTCTTCGTGCGTAGCGTGCATCTTGCCCTCGAGCAGGACGGACGCCATATAGGAGGTGTCGCTCTGGCGGTAGAGCAGATAGTTTGGATTTAGCTCGGCGCCCACCGTCTCGAATATCTCGGCGCAACGGTTATTTTGGATCAAAGCTTGTCGTATCCGCTCCTTTTGCTCGCTCGAGATCAGATCGATTTTATTTAGCACTATGACGTCGGCGGCCTTGATCTGCTCGAGCATTATTTTTGATCTGCCCCGCTCTTTTAAAAAATTCGCTCCATCGACGACGGTGACGATGGCGCATAGATTGACCGCATCTTTTATCTCGTTTAGCTCGCTTAAGATATTGAAAGGGTTGGCGACGCCCGTGGTTTCAAGTACGATGCTGTCGGGCTTTTTGGGCCTGAGCTGCGAAATCGCAAGCTTGATCTGCCCTGCCATAGAGCAGCAAACGCACCCCTCGTCGATCTCTACGAGTGCGTATTTGGCGTCCAGCAGCGCGCCGTCGAGACCGATCTTGCCGATCTCGTTTTGGATGATGCCGGTAAATCTATTTTGCGCCGTTTCGTGCTCGATGAAATTTTGGATAAATTTCGTCTTGCCAGAGCCCAGATAGCCGGTGATGATGAAAAAATTCGGCCGCTCGCCGCCTTGCATAAAAATTTGCTTTTTATCCTCCTTGGCTAAGCGTAGCAAAAATTTAAACAAAGGCGCCGAGCCTGGCAGCTTCTTAAAGGATTTATCGTTAAATTTAAAGCGCCCGTCGCCCGCGTCCTCGCCGTAGATTAAATTTACAAAAATTTCGCCGCAGAGCGGATCTGCTTTGCTTTTTAAATTTCGATCTTTATCGTAGATCACGGCGTGCGCCGCTTTTTTGTAAATTTCAAAGCTCTCGTAGCGTGGCTCGTAAATTTTGCAAAGCGCGATATGCAAAAAGTTCATAAACGCAAGCGATACCCTAAAGCAGGGGAAATTTTTATCGAGCCCCTCTTTTGCGATGATCTGCTTGCCCTCTATGCAGACGCCGTCCTTTGCGTACGATCTATCTCTGAGCTTTGTTTTAAAAGATAGCGCGAAGCCCTGCTCTTGCGGCTTTAAATAGATCGTAGCGACGCAAAAATTATTTAAAAACTCCTTATGCGCGGAGAAATTTCGCACCTTTGCCAAAAACTCCGACTCTCCGGCCAAAACGGCTTCAAAAAGCGAGACACTACCAAGCAACTCGTCGTTTGCAGAGGGGAAATAATAAAGCTCAAATACGCCCGCGTCATCTTTCACCTCTCGCAAAACGATACCGTAAATTCCGCCGTAAAAGCCGAATTTTATGCTCCAGCATTCATTAAAATAGTTCCCCTTATACATCCCCTGATACCTGCTTGAGGATTTTACGTCGCTATCGTAAAGAGACTTCATCAATATACATCTCATAAGCGACCTGTAATCCTCAAACGAGTATTTAAATTTCAAAGGGAAAATATCTTGAAATTCCATGCTTCTATCCAAATTTAACCTTATCGCCGTTGCCCAGATAATCGGACGTTTTGGTTCTAAATCTAGCCGTGCCCTTTACGATCGGATAGCCCTCGCGGACGAATTTTTGCACGGTCAGCAAACCCGTGCAGTGGTTACACGCCATGACCTGGTAGTTCCATCTTTTCAGTCCAATAACCAGATCGTCGTATTTAGGATCCCAGTCGTCAAACGGCGAGATATGAAGTCCGCCGTAAAGCCCGTAGAGTTGATCATTATCGTACTTAAGCTCCTTGTGCGCGGAATCCGAGAAAGTAATGATGCCTTGATGGCAGCAGCCCGTAATACTTACTAGGCCTTTGTCTTTGACATTTACGAAGATCGACTGCTCGCCAAAAACTCTCGTAATGATAGGGCAATCATAGCAGAACGTACACATTCCAGGCTCGATCTCGTTTCTGCCTTTTTTAAACACTACGAGCTCGCCCTTATGACCCGAATCTTTGATATATTGTCTGCCCTCCGGGTAAAAGCCTTCGTGGATTATGATCCTGATGTCGGGCTTATACTTTAAAACGACGGGCAACGCCCAAAAGTGAT
>NZ_CALIII010000433.1 GCF_938018145.1 uncultured Campylobacter sp. | reverse complement strand
CTTATCATAAAATATCCGTATGCTATCATAGAGGAAAAGCCTAATATAAAAACCGTATTTGATAAGATAATAGGCATGGGATTTAACTACGGCGGACTAATCAAAGATAGAAGTACCGGTAAGATACTAGCCGACAATATATACATCTACGAATCTTATCACTCTTGGCTAATCCAGGCTATCACGGATGCTCTAGGGCCGGAGTCCGGCGGTCCGTTTTGGATGTGTAATAAAAACGAGACCACTTGGATACAAGACTGCAATCAAAAGATGATAGAGGAATTCTTTAAAGGCGCTGAGCGGTAAAATTTGCAAATCTGTCGCAGCGATAGAAGAGGGGCGGCGTGCTCGGTAGCGCAGTAAAATTTAAACAAAAAGCAAAGCGTGCATAAAGCGGTTAATCTCGTAAATTTAGCGTAAGATGTGAGAAGCGGCGGATAGCAAAAGATAAGCAAATTTGAAAAGCCGCGTTAAATTTTGGCACTAAAATAGCCGTCGCTGGCATAAATTTAAGCGGCGACGGTTTGTAAATTTATAAAATTTAGAGCATTTTAAAGTAGATCGGCGAGCCGCGAACGACTCGCGCAAGGGCTAAATTTATCTAAAAACGCAACTTCACTATTCGTTAAGGATTGAAAGCAACTCTTTATTGTCCTTGGTTTTTAGCATCTTGGCGTATAAAAACTTAAGCGCCTCTACGTCGTCCATCGTAGCGATCGCCGAGCGGATAGCCCAGATCTTTTGCAGTTCGTCCGGTTTTTGCAGTAGTTCTTCTTTTCTGGTGCCTGATTTTAGTACGTTGATGGCCGGGTAAATTCGGCGGTCGGAGATGTTGCGATCTAGTACGATTTCGCTGTTGCCCGTGCCTTTAAACTCCTCGAAAATAACCTCGTCCATACGCGAGCCCGTGTCGATGAGCGCAGTGGCGATGATGGTGAGGCTGCCGCCGTGTTCGATGTTTCTCGCCGCGCCGAAAAAGCGTTTCGGCTTGTGCAGGGCGTTTGCGTCCACGCCGCCGGTTAGCACCTTGCCGCTTGGCGGAGTTACGGTGTTATACGCGCGCGCTAGGCGGGTAATGCTATCTAGCAGGATGATGACGTCTTTGCCCATTTCTACGAGGCGTTTGGCCTTTTCGATGACGAGTTCGGCGACGCGCACGTGGTTCATCGCAGGTAGGTCAAACGTCGAGCTAAACACTTCGCCCTTTACGCAGCGCTGCATGTCGGTAACCTCCTCGGGACGCTCGTCCACGAGTAGCACCATGAGATGCGACTCGGGGTGGTTGCGCGCGATACCGTGAGCTAGCTCTTTCATGAGCTCGGTTTTACCGCTTCTAGGAGGTGCGACGATGAGGCCGCGCTGACCCTTGCCAAGAGGGGTAAAGAGATCGAGCACGCGGCCCGTTAGCTTCATAGGATCATACTCGAGGCGAAGTTTTTCCGTCGGGAAAAGCGGAGTTAGGTTGTCAAATAGCGGGCGCTCCTTGGCCTCGATTAGCGGCATATAGTTTAGCGCTTCGATTTTTAGCAGGGCGTAGTATTTTTCCTGATCTTTTGGTTCGCGCACTTGACCCGTCACGATGTCGCCCACGCGCAGGGCAAATTTGCGAATTTGAGAGTTTGAGACGTAGGCGTCGTTTGAGCTGTCGCTGAGGTTTGCATCTACCGAGCGCAAAAAGCCGTAGCCCTCGCTCGTGATCTCTAAAATACCCGTGAAAAGTATAAATCCGCCTTGTTTTGTTTGGGTTTTTAGGATCTCAAATATCAAATCTTGTCTGCGAAATTCGCGCGGATTCTCGACGCCTACGCTGTTTGCGATAGCGATGAGCTCCTCTAGGCTAAGAGTTCTTAGCTCTTCGATTTTGTGTCCGTCGACGGGGATGTGAGTGCGCGAGTTTTGGTGTTTTTTCGTGGTTTTTTGACTTTCCTGCGCAGAATTTGCAGGCTGGGTCGCGTTATTTTCCATTGTGTCCTCTTTAAAATTACGGAATAATTTTGTAGATAAATTTAAGTTTCAAAAGAAGTTTTGAAAGTCGCATTTTATAAAATTTTGGCTTTGATGTCAAGAAGTGATATAATCTCGCCAAAAATGAAAAGGAATATCAAAATGATGGATTTTAAAGACGGCAAGCGCGAAAAAACGATAATAAAAACCGCGCTTATCGGCATAGTTACAAATTTTTTCTTAGCCGCGGCGAAAATTTTTATCGCCATGGTCTCAAACTCGGTCGCGCTGATATCAGATGCCGTAAATAACCTTAGCGATGCAGGCTCAAGTATCATCACGATATTTGGCTCAAAACTAGCTAGCAAGATGCCCGACGAAGACCACCCCTACGGCTACGGCAGGACCGAGTATATCGGCGGTCTTATCGTTTCGGTCATCGTGCTGATGCTGGGATTTCAGTTTCTAAAAACTTCGGTCGAAAATATCTTCGCGCCCGAGCCCACCAGCTTTACGATGCCGTTTTTGGCGTTTTTGTTTTGCGCGATATTCGTCAAATTTGCGCTCGGCTTTTACTATAAAAAGATCGGCAAACAGACCAAATCTATCTCGCTTAGAGCCGTCGGCCAGGAGGCTCTGGGCGATGCGATCATCTCGTGCGTGATCCTCGTCTCTGCTGCGCTGTCGTACTTCGCCGATATCCAGATAGACGGCTACGCGGGCGCTTTGGCGTCGCTTTTTATTATCGTAAACGGCGTACTTTTGATAAAAGAAACCTTCGATAAAATCATCGGTCAGCGCGTCGAAAAAGAGATCAGCGACGAAATTTACGCCGCCGTAAATCGCTGCGAGATCGTGCGCGGCGCATACGACCTGATCCTTCACAACTACGGCGCGCAGCGATACGTGGGCTCGGTGAACGTCGAGATAGACGAGCATTTGCCCCTTAGCGAGGTTTCGCAGAGGCTAAACGAGCTTCAAATCGAGATTTATAAAATTTACAGGATTTATCTGGTTTTTGGCGTTTATAGCGTAAATTTGGGGCAGGACGAGAGCCGCGCCTGCGTGGCAAATTTGCTCTCGGAGTTTAGCAGCGTGCGCGGATTTCACGCGTTTTTCATCGATAGCAAGAAAAAGAGCGTGAGGTTTGACGTAGTGGTTGATTTTGGAGAGAAAAATCTGGGCGAACTGCGCACCCAGATCGAGCGTAAAGTTGCGCTAAGCTTTCCTGGGTATAAAATTTTCATCGTGATAGATAGGGAGTTTGCGTGAGAAGTCGCTATTTTTTCGCCAAATTTGAGGTTAAAATTTAAGGGTATTTTGCATAATTTAACTAGCGTTTTCAAGGTGCTGGTCTCGGCCAAATCCGGTCAAATTTATGGGGGTATTTTGACGCGAGCAAAATCTGTCAAATTTGTCGTCAAATTCGGACGCAAGCGAAATCCGCGCCAAAGCCAGCAAAATCAAGCGAGGCTTTAGAAATTTTACGTATAATCTAAAATCTTAAAACGAAAGAAAAAAGTAATCGATGGGCAAATTTAAGTGCGCGCATTGCAGGGGCGAATTTGAGCGCGAGGCGCTGATAGAGCGCGGCGGGGAGCTGTTTTGCTGCGAGGGGTGCGCGGGAGTTTACGAGATACTTAACGCAAGCGGGCTTGGCGAGTTTTACGAAAGGCTTGGCAAAACTACGCTAAATCCCGCCCTAAGCGCGAAAAACGCGGCGCAAAAGTCGCAAGAGGACCTCGCGGCTATTTATCAAAACTACGTCAAAAACGAGAACGGATTTAACAAAATCTCGCTCATCATCGAGGGTATCCACTGCTCGGCATGCATCTGGCTAAACGAGAAGGTTTTATTTGCGCAGAAGGGAATTTTAGAGGTAAATATAAACTCGGTTAATAACAAAGCCCTCATCGTCTGGGACGAAAACGAGGTAAATTTGGCTCAAATTTTCGCCCTCATCCGCTCCATCGGCTTTGAACCCTACCCATACGACGCGCAGGCTCAGGAGCACAGACTCGCGGGGCAGAGGCGCGAATTTTACGCGAGGCTGCTTGTCGGGATATTTTGCACGATGAACATCATGTGGCTGGCCGTCGCGCAGTACGGCGGCTACTTCACGGGCATGCGCGCCGACGTGCGCTCTATCATAAATTTCGCCGAATTTATCCTCGCTACGCCGGTGCTTTTTTACACGGGAAGCGGGTTTTTTAGGGGCGCTTGGAGCGCGCTAAAAAACAAAACGCAAAACATGGATAGCCTCATCGTCACGGGCACGCTAGCAGCTTACATTTTCTCGATCTACGCGATGTTTTCTAGGCGAGGCGAGACGTATTTTGACTCGGTTGCGATGATAATCACTTTCGTATTTATCGGCAAATATCTGGAAATTTTAAGCAAGAAAAAGGCCGCCGACACGCTCGATAACCTAAACTCGTTAAATTTAAACTCCGTTAGCGTCAAAAACGGCGACGAAATAACCCTAAAAAGCGCGCAGGAGGTGCGTGTGGGCGAACTCGTGGTAGTGAGAGTCGGCGAGCGCGTGCTACTTGACGGCGTCGTTATCAGCGGCGCGGCGAGCTTTGATCTCTCTAGCCTTAGCGGCGAGAGCGCGCCTGCGTATCTGAGCGCGAAAGATGGCGAAAACGAGATAAAAAGCGGCTCCGTGTGCGTGGACGGCACGCTGGTTTATGAGGTCGGCGCCGTCTTTAGCGAGTCGGTGCTAGCCCGTATCATAAACCTGCTAGAAACCGCCGCAGCCAAAAAGCCTAAAATCCAGGCACTCGCAGACGCTATCGCGGCGAGGTTTTCGGCCGCTATCACGGCGCTGGCGCTAGCGACGTTTGCGTTTTGGTTCTGGCGCACGGGCGAGCTCTCCGCCGCGCTCATCGTCGCGATCTCGGTCGTGGTGATCTCGTGTCCCTGCGCGCTGGGACTTGCTACGCCCGTTAGTACGCTCGTTGCGCTTGGGGCGGGCTTTAGGCGCGGGATACTTTTTAAAGAAGCGCGCATCATCGAAAGCCTCGCCAAATGTGACATGGCCGTGTTTGATAAGACCGGCACGCTCACCTCGGGGCGACTTAAAGTGAGTAAATTTACGCACGCGGGCAAATTTGACGCAAGCGCGCTTTTTTCGCTAGTTAGCGGCTCGGATCATCCCGTTAGCCGCGCCGTGGGCGAGTATCTGCGCGCAAATTTTAGTGATTTAAAACTTTTAGAGTTAAGCGGCTTTGAAAACATCGCAGCACGCGGCACGCAGGCTAAATTTGACGGCATAAATCTAGCCGGCGGGAGCGAGAAATTTATGCGAGAGCTAGGGCTTTATAGCGGCGAATCGGTGCGCGGGACTTGCTATTTTTTTGCCGTGGACGGCGAGATAACGGCGGCATTTGAGCTAGAAGAGAGCCTAAAAGATGGCGCCAAAGAGTGCGTAGCCGCGCTAAAAAACGCGGGCATGCGCGTTGCAATGCTAACCGGCGATAACGAATATGCCGCAAAGCGCGTGGCAGAGGGGCTAGGCATCGATGAAACGGCCGCAAACGCTCTGCCTACGGACAAGGCCGCCTACGTAGAGAGACTGGCGCAGCAAGGGCGAAACGTGCTGATGGTGGGCGACGGGATCAACGACGCCGCCGCGCTCGCGCTCTCAAGCGTGGCCGTGTGCATGGGTAGCGGAGCGGCCGTGAGTATCGCAAAAAGCGACGTCGTGCTGATGAGAGACGACCCCGCCTCGCTCGCGGCTGCGGTCAGGCTCGCTCGCAGGACCTACCGCATCGTGCGGCAAAATTTGGCCTTTTCGCTCGTTTATAACGCCGTGACGATACCGTTAGCGATGGCCGGCTACGTCGCGCCTGCAGTAGCCGCTCTCTCGATGTCGCTAAGCTCGGTCGCGGTCGTGCTAAACGCGATGCGGGCTAGGAGCGAGCGATGAGCGGGGCGGTCGTGGCGATGATGATCGGGGTTTCTACGCTGCTTGGCGCGTGCGGGCTGGCGGCGCTGCTGTGGGGGCTTAAAACCAGGCAGTTTGACGACGAGCGAAAGTTTTTGGACGGGACGAAATTTGACGACGAAGACGCGCTAAACGACGCCTACGAGCTGGAGCTTCGCCGTAAAGAAAAAGGCTATAAGCCGCCTGAGTGAGAATTGGCTCAAATTTGGGTTTAAGCGCGGCGAAATTTTGCG
>NZ_CALIII010000432.1 GCF_938018145.1 uncultured Campylobacter sp. | reverse complement strand
AAGTAGCCGACGCCGTGATGACGCTCATCGCCTTTATACCGATACTTTGGGCGCTTAGCGGTCAGGTCGATATCCCTGTGCTCGGCAAAAGCGAAGGCTCGCTCGTGTGGATCGCGCTAACGGTCAGCATCGGCGGACTCGCGATCTCGTGGTTTGTAGGTATCAAGCTGCCGGGGCTTGAGTACAATAACCAAAAGGTCGAAGCTGCGTTTAGAAAAGAGCTCGTATACGCCGAGGACGACAAGGCAAACTACGGCGCGCCCGAGAAGCTTGAAGGACTGTTTAATGACCTAAAACGAAATTATTACAGGCTATTTTTGCACTACGGATACTTTGATATCTGGAGATATATGTTCGGTCAAAGCATGGTCATCGTCCCGCTCATCGCTATGGGTCCTAGCGTGCTCGCAGGCTCGATAACGCTTGGCGTGGTGATGCCAGTCGTAAATGCCTTTAGCCAAGTGCGCGGATCGCTCGCGGTGTTTATGAACAACTGGACGGTCATCACAGAGCTGCGCTCTATCCACAAAAGACTTAAGGAATTTGAGAAAAATATCGAGTACAAGCGCGTTAAGCTCGATGAAAATTTACAAAGCGAGCCGGCGTAAATCAGGCTCTTTTAAATTTAGCTTTTGCTTGCGCGACGACTCGGGTTTATTTGGCTCGCGCTCGCGCCAGCGGCTGCTCAAATTTAGCGTTTTGGACGTAAATTTGACGAACTCGCGGCTTTCTCTAAATTTGACGGCTCGCGAACGGCGGTTAAATTTGAGCTTGCATAGTAGCGTCCGAGCCGTCTAAAGCGGACTCAGGCACGAAATTTGTCAAATTTAACCCGCACAAATTTAACGCAGATCCGTTAAAGCCGCTAAAACCAAGCTAAATTTACACCATCAAATTTATAAAACCCAAATTTACCCGCCGTTTCCTTACAAATTTGACGCCGTTAAGCCAAATTTAAACGCCTATTTACGAATTTATAGCTGTTTTAGCGGTATAATCGCCAAAATCTCGCAAAGGATGAAAAATGACGATAAGGAAAATTATTTTGCTCGCCGTGTTTACCGCGACGATGCTGACGGGCTGCTTCACCAGCTCGACTAGCGGCGGCGCGCTAGGCGAAAACAGACGCCAGATGTTTCTAGTCGGCGAACAGGAGATGAACGAGGCCGCGGCCAAAGCCTACGTAGAGACGCTTAGCGGCGCGCGCAAAAGGGGAGTGCTAAACATCGATCCCGTGATGACCAAAAGAGTGCAAGACGTCGCCAAACGCCTGATCGCGCAGGTCGGAGCGTTTAGAGAGGACGCGCTCAAGTGGAAATGGGAAGTAAACGTGATCGACGAAAACACGATAAACGCGTGGTGTATGCCCGGCGGCCGTATCGTCGTTTATAGCGGCATCATCAAAAATCTATCGCTCACAAACGGCGAGCTAGCCGCTGTCATGGGGCACGAGATCGCGCACGCGCTGCGCGAGCATAGCCGCGAGCAGGCCAGCACGGATATGCTCAAAAACATCGGCATTTTCGCCGTTTCGCAGGCTGCGGGACTGGGCGATCTAGCCACCGGCGCAATGAATATGGCCGCGCAGTACACCATCTCGCTACCGTTTTCTCGCTCGCACGAGCGCGAGGCCGACCACATCGGCACGGAGCTGATGGCGCGCGCGGGCTACGATCCTAAAGAGGCGGTAAACGTCTGGGTTAAAATGTCGCAAAAAAGCGGCGGCAGCGTGCCTGAGATACTGAGCACCCACCCGTCTAGCCAGAGCCGCATCGTCGATTTGCGCGAGGTCGCGGCCAAGCTCGAATCGGTGTATCTGCAAGCTAAAAAGTAAAATTTAGCTTGCCTAGAGCGGCTCTTTTAAACGTTTTCGATTGGCCGTTTTAGGCGATCGCGCGGGCGTTTAAGGATATTTGTAAGGCGGATAGACGAGCCGTAAATCCGCCGAATGCTAAATTTGAACAATTATTTTAAATTTGCCGCTCAAACGGCGGCTTTTTGATTTGCTTTAAAAGCAGCAAATTTAACCGCGCGTGATTTTGTATGGATTTTGATTGAGCTGTATTTTGCCGTTTTACATCAAATTTACGTATCAAATTATCACGCTTTTTGCTTACGGAAAACGGCATGTAGCGAGTGCGACGTTAATTAACCTCCCGCATCGCATCGAGTCGCTTTAAAAATATCTCCACCTTGCGTAACTGCGCCGCATCTAGCGCCCTGCCCGAGTAAAAATACTCCACGCTGTTGCCGTTT